>JAITIP010000031.1 GCA_031279415.1 Candidatus Endomicrobium procryptotermitis
TATAATTGATTCACTTCATTTATGACACCAGTTTAGTCGTCATTGCGAGGCAGAATTAGATGCCAAAGCAATCTATGAATAAGAATGTCGTTTCTGTTAGCTTTCTGGATTGCTTTGTCGTCGTTGCCGCTCATCCTGGTAATAACGGCAATGACTAAACACTAAATGGCGATTGAGTGTCTCTAAAAATCACTAATTGTTGTGTCATCAACATTTTAAGTGGGTTGATGGCTGGCATATGGTACTAATGCTCAACAATACCTCAAAGGATAATTCCGTAAAATTATTTTTCAGATAGCGTATAGTTGGTTCATTCATAAATTAAAAAAAGTTTGATATACTATTAAAAATTCTTTTTGTTTATTTCACAAAAGCGGTTAAAGGAAGTTCCGTAAAAAGTTTGATATTTTTGATTCGGACACTGCCCCGCAACGGTAAGAGATAAAGTTTTCGATAAAAAGCTTTTTTCATAGTCCGGTCTATTAACTGTTTTTTTTGGCAAAAGGTCGCTTTCGAGGGAAAGATGGATAATATTCTATTCGTATTAAAGAAATCTGCTTTCTTTTATTGAAAGCGGATTTCTTTATAGGGAAAACGATGATAATAATAAACACAGGCGATGGAAAAGGGAAAACCACCGCTTCTATAGGGCAGATAATCCGTTCTTTGGGGCATGGCAATAAAGTCTGCCTGATACAACTGTTTAAAGGAAGACAATTTTACGGCGAACAAAATATTTTAACTAAACTTGACGGGTTAGATTTTTTTTCTTTTGCAAAAGAGCATCCTTACTGTATAAAAAACGTGTCTATTGAAGAGGCAAAAGAAAAATGCATTCCTGCCATGGAAAAGCTTGCCGAACTTACAAATTCCTGCAAGAAATATGATTTAGTCGTTTTGGAAGAGTTTAACATCGCTTTAAGGGATGGTTTTTTGGATAAAATGCAATTTATCAATCTACTCAAAAAACTGTCCGAAAAATCCGATATTGTAATAACTGGTAGAGCTGCGCCGCAGGAACTTATAGATATTGCCGATCTGGTGACGGAAATGAAAGAAATTAAACATCCATACAAAAAAGGAATTCCTGCAAAAAAAGGTATAGAATTCTGATGAAAAATAAAATATTTATAATTATTTCGCTCATATTTTTGTTCTCTGTGCAGCTTTACGCTGGAAAGTATAGCCGCATAATATCTTTGGCGCCTTCAGTGACGGAAAGCCTTTATGATCTTGATATGGATAAAGAAGTTATTGCGATAACGATTTATTGTCCGAAAGGAAAAAGTCAAAAAGAAATAATCGGAACGTTACTGGAACCCTATATAGAGAAAATCGTCATGTTAAAACCAGACTTGATAATTTCAGCTAAAGAAGGAAACAATAAGGCTGCCGTTGAAAAAATACAAAGACTTGGTTTTGAAGTTTATGTAATGGAAACCGCTGGTAATTTTAAAGAAATATGCGGCAATTTTCTTGCTCTTGCCGAAAAGCTTAAAAAAGAGGAAAAAGCAAAAGATTTGATTTCCAAAGCTGAAAAAGAAGTGCTTTCAATTTATTCCAAAACCGCTTTACTGCCTAAAGAAAGAGTTTTTTGGGAAGTGGGCGCCAAACCTCTTTACACTACAGGAAAACATAGTTTTATAAACGACTATAATTATTATACGTCTACCGTTAACATATATAATGATATAAACATGCGCTATCCTTCTGTAAATATCGAAGATGTCGTCGAACGCAATCCTGATGTCATAATTATGGTCAATATGGGAGATATAAGTAAAGATGAAATTCAAAACTGGAAAAAATACAGTGCGGTTTCAGCTGTGCGCAATGATAAAGTTTACATGATAGACGTCAACGATATTTTCACACCTACGCCTTCGACTTTTGCCAAAGGTGTAAAAATTCTCGCCAAAACAATATTTCCGGAGATATTTGGTGGCAAGTAAACGAACAAAAATGCTCGTATTTTCAATAATGCCGGCATTGGCATTTTTTGTTTTTATTTTTTCTTTAAAAGCAGGAACAAAAGATATTTCATTTTTCGATACGCTAAAAGCTTTGTTCGGAATCGGTGAAGAAAGTGTTTTGATGATTGTAAAACAAATAAGGCTTCCGCGCATAATGATGGCTATGACGGCCGGCGCCGGACTTGCCGCAGGCGGCTGTGTTTTTCAGGGAATATTGAGAAACCCTCTTGCAGACCCTTTTACGCTCGGAATTTCCGGCGGAGCGGCTTTTGGCGTTTGTGCGAGTTTTGTCGCCGGACTGGCTTCAGTCGGATGGATATTTATACCGTTTTCGGCTTTTGCTGGAGCGCTGTTGGCGGTTTTGGCAGTTTATATTTTAAGTATGCGGGAAAAATTTAATTCAAATTCCATGATACTTTATGGAGTCATAATAAGTTATATTTTTTCCTCTGCGGTAATGCTTTTGTTTTCGCTTTCAAAAACAAATCAGGTTTATTCAGCTTTTATGTGGCTTATGGGAAATATTTCCATGTTTGACGAAAGAATTCTGCCGTTTGTAATAATCGTTGTTTTGGCAGGAACTGTGATTTTATGTTTAACTGGAAATATCATCAATGTCTTGACTCTGGGAGGGCAAAAAGCGAACACGCTTGGGATAGATACGGAAAAAATGATAAAAATTATTTTTCTTTTAACTTCGCTGATTACGGCTTCATGCGTTTCTTGCTGTGGAATAATAGGGTTTGTGGGACTTATGATGCCGCATATTATGCGAAAAATAGTCGGGGGAAATCATTCTTTGTTAATTCCAGCGTCTGCACTTGCAGGCTGCATATTTTTGCCGTTGTGCGATACTTTAAGCAGAACGCTTCTATCGCCCGTAGAAATTCCAGTAGGAGTAATAACGAGCATTGCCGGTGGAATATTTTTCATATTTTTAATGATAAGACGCACAAGGAATGCTTTATGATAGAAATAAAAAATATTACCGCCGGATATTCGTCAAAAAAAATCTTGAAAAACATAAACTGCATCGTTGAAAAAGGTTCTTTCAGCGGAATCATAGGCAGAAATGGCGCGGGAAAAAGCACATTGCTTAAAGTTTTATGCGGGCAACTCAAACCTTTTTACGGAGAAGTTTTTTTAAACGGAAAGGACGTTTATTCAATCTCTAAAAAAGTTTTATCAAAAGCAATTTCTTTTATGCCACAAAGTGTTGACATGAATTTTCCATTTACTGTTAAAGAATTTGTGATGTTTGGCAGGTATCCTTATATGAATATATTTAAAATTCCTTCGCAAAAAGATTATGCCGTAGTGAACAAAGTTTTAAAATTTACAAATATTGAAACATTTTCTGAGAGATATGTCGATGAGCTTTCGGGTGGCGAAAAGCAAAAAGTTTTAATAGCACAGACAATAGTTCAAGAGACGGACATTATGGTTTTTGACGAGCCAGCCTCTCATCTTGATATGGGAAACCAAGCCGATATTCTGTGCCTTTTAAAAATGCTGAACAAAAAATACGGAAAAACTATAGTCATTACTCTGCACGATCTCAATGCTGCGGGAGAATTCTGCGATAATCTGATTCTTATGGAAGATGGAAACATAAGAAACAGCGGCACGGTGCAAAAAGTGCTGAACTATAAAGACATTGAAGAAGTATATAAAACTACGGTTGTAGTTAAAACGAATCCGATGTCCGGTAAACCTTATGTTATACCGGTAAGTAAAAATGAACAATAAAAATACAGATAACATATTTTGTTATCTTCGGCAATGACGGGGGAATCACGTGGAAATCGTGAACAGTCCGGCTGCTGTAAGGTGCGCAGATAAAGCGTAACTGAGTCAGAATGCCCGCCATTGACTTTATATCCCCAGGAGGATACCATGATTTTTTATTATCAAAGACAATAAAGCCTATCTTATTTCATGTCGTAAATCAAAAATAAATTATAAAAACGGCGTTATGGCCAAGGAAATTTATATGAAAAGAATTTTGTTGGTATTATTGTCTTTAGTTTTTGTTTCAAATGCGGTGCTGGCTCAAGAAGAAATATTTTTAACACTTACAAAAACTCCCACAAATTTAGCAGAACTCCCGACAAATGTTACAGTTATTACGCATGAAGAAATCGAAAGCAAACACGTGGAAACTCTGGGAGAATTGTTAGCTCAGGAGATGGGAGTGTTTTATAAGACAAACGGAACCGCAGGAGATATGCCCACCATTTTTATGCGCGGTGCAGCAAATTCCGCTAGAACACTTGTTTTAATAGATGGACGCAGGGTTAATGACGGCAGCAGCGGAGCTGCAAATTTTACTGCAATTTCTACTTTGATGATAGAGAGAATTGAGATAATAAGAGGGGCAGGTTCAGCGGTTTATGGTACGGGTGCTTTCGGAGGAGTAATCAATATAATTACAAAAACGGCAAAAGCCAAATCTCCCGATGCCAACGTTGGTTTTTCTTACGGTTCGGACAAAACTTTGAATCCTTATACTGCGGTTCAGTATTACAATGATAAGGCGGCCGTTTTGTTGGCGGGCTCGGCATACCAAACAGAAGGTTACAGAAAAAATTCGGATTATAAAGGGACAAATCTTTTGTTTAACGGCGCGTTAAATTTAACTGATAAACAGTCAATATCTTTGTCAGCAAACAGTTATGATTCTGATTTTGGCTATCCAGGCTCTACAATATGGTTGGATCCTGGCCGGCGCAAAGATCATAATGAATATATTAAAGCGGATTATAATTTAAATTTCGATGATAAAAAACTCAGATTGTCAATATATCATTCTGATAGTTCAAGTTATAATGATAGTACAAATCTTCAAGATTACGGTCTTGGTTTAATAGATTATGGAGATCACTCAAAAACATTTAATAAAACTGAAGGTGTACAGGCAGATTTTATATGGAATTCTTTTTTATTTGGAGCGGAGTCTGTAAATGAATTATATAATACACAGAATACAATTGACGGTGGCATTACTTCAGGAAAATTGAATGTCGATAAAAACAGAAATACGACCGCCGTTTATAGCCAATGGAACGGTGTTCTCGGCAAATTTCGCATTATTCCAAGTATAAGATATGATTACAATTCAGTATATGGTGGCGTTTTTACTCCATCGATTTCTGCGGTCTTTAACATATCTCAATATTTTAAACTTTCAGCAAACGGAGGCAAAGTGTGGAGATCTCCGTCTTTTAACGATTTATACAGCCAGTGGGGAGGAAATCCTAATTTAAAACCCGAAGAAGGAATTTCAGGTGATATAGGCTTTGAATTTACGACAAATAAAATAAGCGCTGCTGTTACCTCATACTATATTGACAGCGATAATTTGATAATATCTAATGCAAATACAAATTATATCCCTGAAAATATAGATAAGGCAAAACAGTACGGAGTTGAATTCGGCGCAGGAGTTATAATTACTAAATGGCTGAACATAAATTTGAATTATACATATCTCAATGCTGAAAACAACTCAAAAGATTATGACGGGAAAATTTTACAGTACAGCCCAAAGCATACAATTAATTCATATTTGAATATTAAACCTCTTAATAATTTAACGCTGTCTGCCGTTGTAAGCTATAAAGATAAATATTATGAAGACAGCGGCAATACCGTTGAAAATAACGGTTTTGCCATACTTGATTTAAATGTACACTACAAAGCAACAGATACATTGTCTTTTTGGATAAAAGGGTTTAACATTGCCAATGCAGATTATCAAATAGTCAATGGTTATCCTATGCCGGGAACAACCGTTTATACGGGAGTTGATTTTAAATTCTGGAAATAAGCAAAAATTGAGCAGCTAGGGAGCCGCCGGGAAGCTGAGAAAAAGTAGGCTATATACACAACTTCATATAGTATATCAATACAAGCAAAGCATAAAATTTTTCTTGTTGCGGTAAGTTTTTCTACTGTTTTTCCAGCTCCCAGCCTCCACTGTTATTGGCCAGATAGGACTTATTCAGCCTTTCCAGCTTGTCAGTTTCTAATTGCCTTTCCATCGAAAAGCTCTATGTGATGGTTTCCTATTTTGGCAAAGTCCGGGTTATGCGTCACCAAGATAATAGTTATGCCGCGCTCTTTGTTTACATCTGTAAGCAGTTTTTTTATTTCTTGGGAACGCTTGCTGTCAAGATTACCGGTGGGTTCATCGGCTATTAAAATTGAAGGGGAATTTATAAGAGCTCTTGCTATTGCCACGCGCTGCATTTCTCCTCCAGAAAGCTGCGAAGGAAGATGATTTTTTCTGTGCGATATACCGAGCATTTTTAAAATTTCATTAAGCCTATTTTCATTGACTTTAAGCTCTTTTTTAAAAACCGCGGGAACCAAAATATTTTCTTTTACTGTTAAAGTTGGTATAAGAAAAAATTTCTGAAAAATGTATCCAAAAAAATTTCTTCTTATAACAGTGAGTTCACTTTCGGAAAGCTCTAAATTTTCTTTAAATATCTGTGTTCCATCTATTTTTAAAGAGCCCGAAGTCGGATTGTCCAGACAGCCTACAATATTTACAAGCGTTGTTTTGCCTGAACCTGATTGGCCGGTTATGGAAACTATATCTCCTTTTTTTACCGTGAAACTTATATCGTTTAAAGCACATACTTTTTCAGAACCTCTAGCATATATTTTTGTCAAATTTGCCGCTTCAATTATATTCTGCATGAATC
This sequence comes from Candidatus Endomicrobium procryptotermitis, assembly GCA_031279415.1. Taxonomy (NCBI): domain Bacteria; kingdom Pseudomonadati; phylum Elusimicrobiota; class Endomicrobiia; order Endomicrobiales; family Endomicrobiaceae; genus Endomicrobium; species Candidatus Endomicrobium procryptotermitis. The sequence continues at coordinate 6,686 of JAITIP010000031.1, forward strand.
CTCCGTTTCAATCATTTTGTCTTATAGCGTCAAGCGGTCTTATGTTTGCAGCTCTTAAAGCCGGATAAATTCCTCCTATGATTCCTACCAAAGCTATTGCGCCCAGAGACAACAAAGCAATATTTATGTTTATTTCTATCAAATTTCCGTTAGGCGTAAAAGGTAAAAAATAACGTATTACGAGCTCTGAAACGTTTGAGAAAAGCCCAGAAAATATGGTTCCTATTATTGCTCCGACAGAACATAAAAGCGCGGTTTCTATGAGAACCATAACGAATATGTCTTTCGGGAGAGCGCCCATACTTTTCAAAATGCCTATCTCCTGATACCTTTCAAATACGGACATCAAAACCGTGTTTAAAACGCCGAACATCGCTATTATGAACGCTATAAAAGCTATGGACAAAACTATGGATTTAGCGCTTGTTACAAGGCTCATTATCGTATTTTTTACTTGTGCCATAGAAACTACCTGAACATCAGGCAAACTGTAAAGTTTTTCTTCGAAAGCATTTGCGTCAGCACCGCGTTTAAGCTGTATGCCGAGCATTGTAAGTTGTCCTTTTTTGTCAAACGCTTCCTGTACGGTTTTAAGCGGAAGAAAAATCATTCCGTCGTCTTGCGTGCCGGTACGCTTTAAAATACCCACGACTTTATATTCTTCTTCTCTTCCCGCCAAAAGCATTGAGTCGCCGATTTCGCGCTGTTCGAGTTCTGCTGCTTCAAAGCCGAGAACGACTTCATTTTTAGCCTCTGATGAAAACCATTTTCCTTGATTAAACTGTAAATAGGGTTTCATAGCGGGATAGGTAATGGGATCTATTCCAAGATATACGATAGTGCCGCCATTTTCGCCTTTATTGGCGTCAAATTCGGCATGCATAAGCATAGGCGTGGTTTGGCTTACTTCTTCATTTTTATAGACGTCTTTGACAATATCTTGTGGCATATATCTCAAACCGGTTCCTCCTTTAAGCATAAGCGTAGCAGCTTCGTAAGGGCATCCTTTTGCAGTTAAAACTACTTGAAAACCCATACCTTCTATGTCATTGTTTAAAGAAGTTTCATATCCTTTATTGAATCCAAGCAGCGTTACCAAAACCCATGTAGAAAGTGTTATTCCGATAACGGTAAAAGCTGTACGAAGTTTCCTGCGCAAAAGATTTTTGTAAGAAATCTGAAAAATGTTCATGAAGTTTTCTCCTTTTTAAAAGCTGAGAAGTTGAGTAACGTCGAATGGCACAGACAGCTTTCTATTTTACGACATTGCATTAAATAAAAAAACTGCCGTCCACTAGAAACTGCTTATTTTCTGGATGCTAAAAATATATTTACAAGTATCAAATTCTTTTTTACTGCTCTAAGCGTTGCGGGAAAATCTACTGTATCTTCGGGATCAGGATTTTTTATGGTGGCTGCCTTAGGATTTGAGGTTTCTGTGGTTTTTGGATTGTAGTCCTGAAAATCCAATAGATTTAAACCGATAAATTGTTTTGCGAATTCTTTGGAACGGAGTTCTTTTGCTTTTTTTGAAGTAAGTTTCTGAAAATAAAAATTCTTAATATTTTCTTTTTCATCATAGACAAGAAATACCTGCAGCCCGCCGTATCGGCCTTTTTGGTTTATCCCGTGTATATAGCCGATAATTTCTTCTCCTTTATATATTGTATATAAAGTGTAGGGGACGTCTATTGTTTCATATAATCCTTGAAAAGAATCGCCGAGTTTTTGTTCCACTTCTTTTAGAAGCGTTTCGCCGCCTAATTTATCTATCGAAAAATATGCGGTTTTATAGCCGCTTGACGATGGGAAAAAACGTTTAACGTCACGATCTGGGTCATTTAGGTCGCAGCCTACGGCTGCCCATGACGCTGCAGACAAAACTGCTGAAAACATTAAAGACAAAATGAATTTTTTCATTTAACATCTCCGCTGCTGTATTAAATTAAGAAATAATAATAAAACTGTGCAGCTATTTTGTTGTCATTCATTTCGCGCTGCCAGCTGTATGCCAGCCTTGTTGTAATATCCGAATTTATTTTATAATTGATGGCGGCGTCTATGTAATGATTGTCAAAATCTGCACGACGCGTGTACACATATTGCCATTCAAGTTTCAATTTATTTTCTTCGAGAAAATTCAAACTTAATCGGTATAGTCCGGCACAAGCCATATCATCTGTAATTTTTCCGACGTTGACTTGAGCTTTATGTTCAAAATTATTGTGATTATAAGCGAAATCGGTGGCTGCAAGCCCGATTTCTGAAGTTTCTTCGCTCATTATCGTATAGCCCATAGTTTCAAGAATGTTTCCCGCCATGACTGATAAACCTAGAGTGTAGTTGTCATAACTGAGTACGCCTTTTGATATTCTTGAAGTTGCAAGCCAATTATTTTTAAATCTCAATGCCATTGCCGTTCCAGATGTTAATGCAAACTGTACGTTTCCATTATCGGTATCTTTTGAAAATACTATGCCCCAGTCTCTGTCATATCCGAAACCGTACATTTGAAGCGGCTGAATCAGTTCTCCATGTGTGTCCCAATACGATTCAAGACCAAAAGCGACGCGGTTGTGTCCAAGCGAAATGTCTCCTATGGAAGTTTTTACTTTCAAGTAAGCATTATAAATTTGAAGCTGCGCTTTTTCTTCGCTGTCATCGTAGGCCACTCTCAACTGTAAGGCTGCGGTAAGAATATCTCTTGTCTTTGAGGAAAATTTTTTTATTAAATCAAAACCTATGGAATTTTTCTGCATAGTGTCTTTCTCATGGCCAGAACGATATATCATTTTATTGTCCATAGAAGAATATCCAGCGATGGACTGAACTTCGCCAAAAAATAAACTGCTTTCTGCATAAATATAAGAAGAAAAAATAAGAAACGAGGATAAGATTAAAACAAAAATTTTTATGAAGGCTTGTTTTCTCATATATTAATGTGAATGGCTCCAGCAAAAATATCTTTGTCGTCTTCTATAAACACAAGCAATATTTCCCACTTGCCTCTCATAACGGAATTGAGCGGCATAAGATAGTCGCCGTTTTTATTTTTTTTAAATTTTATCGGGCCAGACGAATGACGCCCGCGCATTTGTGGCATGTCATAGTCTCCAAGAATTTCAAGGGAAGTATTTTGGCTGCCGTTTTTATTAAAAATGCTTATTTTTATCGTTGATGTTCCCAATTTAGGTTTTTTGGAAAAAACATAGGTGAAATAATAATTTTCATTTATCATAACTTTCTGCTTAGCTTTTTCTTTTATGAGCATTATATTTTCTATTTGTACCGCAATCGAAACGGAAAAAAAAGACGACACAAAAATTGTGGCGGCAAAAAATAAGACTTTTGGCATAATAAACCTCCCGATTCTATAAAACATATTAAAAATATATAATATATTATAAATATATTTATGGTTTTTCAAGGATATTTTAGGCGCTTATATACCTTACGATACAAGATAATGTGAGGATTTTGAGGGCAGTCTTATAATTTCTGCACTAACACTCTTGCAAACTTCTCCTTTCCATTTATATACGGAATATATCGTTTATCTCTTATTATTTTATATCCTTTTTCCAATAACCCGTTTAGTATCGGA
>JAITIP010000032.1 GCA_031279415.1 Candidatus Endomicrobium procryptotermitis
GGTAATACTGGTCAATAGTGTGACAGCCAAAAACAGCGGAGGGAAAAAGCAAAGAAAGGTAAGCAGGGATATACTATTTATAGAGAGGAATTTAAATTTTTTAAAATCAGGAGGTCGAAGCCGCAAGGTAGATTTAACAATTCGAGTGATAAGTATATAAGAGAATATATAGCGGAAGCGTTTATAGAGTTTGGGAAAAAGGAAAAGCTTAGTTTTTTTAACATCCCCCTCACGGAGATGAAGGGAGCAAAGAGGAAATAGAACCTTTTGCTGAATTAATAGAAAAGAGTTTTAAACTGCGTACAGAAAGCGAACGTTTACTAAAAGAAGCAAAAGAAGTGAAAAAGAAATAACAAGCTGTTAAACTTCCCCTTCTGTGAAGGGTTTGTTCTAATAGCATCTGAACTCCTTATATATCTCTGGGGGATTTCGTCTCTTTTATTATCCAACGATAACAACAAAAACAAACGATCGACAATGTCCGTTTGGGTTAATTCCTACTGTGCCAATATTAGTAATATGGAGTGAGCAGCCTACAGGCATTATTCCTCAGCCTTTTTAAAAAATGAAGTCTTTTGCTTTCTTCTATAGTAACCATTTTAGCTGTTTTCTTTTTTTGCTCTGCAATTTCAGTCAGTTCCTGTGCTGTTTCTTTGCTGAGCAGTTCCATATTACATTCAAAATGAAGCCTGAAACTTCTTACATCCCAATTTGCCGAACCTATAAAAACACTTATATCATCTACCACAAAATATTTACTGTGATCAAAAGGCAAAGGAGTTCTATAAATTTTTATACCTCTTGTAATTAGTTTTTCAAAATTTGGTTCCATAGCCCAATTTATAATAATATTATCAGTCTTTTGCGGAATGATAATCTCTACGTCAACACCCCTCATTGCAGCCATTTCCAAAGATGTTAAAATATTGTTTTCTGGCAAAAAATAAGGCGTAACTATAATTATTTTTTTTGCAGCGGCGTTTATCGCTCCCTGAACCATAAGCTCAATTTTACCTTGTTTATTATCTGGACCATCAGGTATGACGCGTGCGGGAATTTTACCTCTCGACATTTCCAGAAGATCTTTTGAATATCCATGCATATGTACGCCAGTAGTAAATTCCCAGTCTTCTTCAAAAACCTGCGATATTTGATCTACTACGGGACCTTCCACTTTAAAAGTTATATCCCGAATGCCATTTTTCGAGTCATGTATAAGCGTATTTTCCAATGCAAGATTCATTCCTCCGAAAAAAGAAATCACTCCGTCGATTATCATTATTTTTCTGTGATTGCGCATATTTACTAAATGAAGCGCAAAAGGGATTTTAGGCGGCAGAAATATTCCATATTGCAGCCCTTTGATTTTTTTAAGTTCTGGTTCGATCGATCTGCGGCTGTATCCCATTATCCCTATCCAGTCAACAAGAACTTTTACTTCAGCACCGTTTGACACCGCAGTTTCGCAGGCATGGAGAATTTTTTCCGTTTCGCTGTCATAGCTAAAAATATAGCTTTCTATTAGCACTTCATGTCTTGCATTTTTTATGGCTTCAACCATTTCAGGATATGCTTCCGTACCGTTTTGAAGAACTTTTATCGAATTTCCCGACGCAAAATTTTGGGGATAAACATTATGCCCATATACCATATATTGAATAAACCGCTGCGGCAGCTGCTGTGCGACGTTTTGCAGTTTATCTCTTGGAACTTTTTGTAAAATATCACCTTTTTTTCTCAGTTTAACAGCTTTACGCCGCACCCTGTTTATCCCGAGAAAAATATATAAAACCGAACCTATAAACGGAGAAAGAAAAACTATTCCCAGCCAGCTTATCGCACCCTTTATATCTTCTTTATTTAAAAGTATATGTACGGCACAGCAAGCCGAAATAATAATATAAAAAAAAGTTATAACAAAAGAAAAATATGCATGCGATGTTATTAATTGATATATGAAACTCATAAAAATTCCTTTATATATTTTAGTATGACAATATATGCACAAAAGCCATAACAAAAATAATATTTTCTTTTATGTGCTTTTTTATTTTTTTGAAAATAAAACTGATATATTATACATTAATTATGCAAAAAAATGAGGACAGAAAACGGTTTTTAACTAAAATAATATTTTTATATAATTTATTTATGAGGAAATTGAAGAGCTTTAATCAAATGGTATATGAAATCGTTAAACTTATTCCCAAAGGCTGCGTTATGTATTATGGACAGATTTCTCGTCTTGCGGGAAATCCGAGAGCATCAAGAGCCGTAGGATATGCGCTTCATGGAAATCCTAATCCTGAAAATATTGCCTGCCACAGAGTCGTTTTTAAAGACGGCTCTTTAACACCAGCTTTTGTTTTCGGGGGTATCAACAGACAGTATAAACTTTTAAAATCTGAAAAAGTAACTTTTACAAAAGATAAAAAAGTAAGAATGGACAAGCATAAGATTGACGAACAGAATTTTAAAATTAATATTTTCACGGAGGATAAATGAAAGATAAAAAAGTTTTGACCGTTTATTATTCGCTTTCTGGCCGTACCGCATTGATATCAAAGCAGATTCAGTCTGCAGCAGGAGGAGATATTTATTCGATAGAGCTTAAAAAGCCGTACAGTAAAAACTATTTCTGTGCATTATTTTTCGGAGGATTCGACATTTTAATAGGAAAACAGCCTGAGATAAGCAATAAAATCAATATTTCCGGTTATGACATCATATTTGCCGGCGCACCGGTATGGGCGATGACGGTTCCGCCGCCGATGATGTCATTTTTAAACGGCAATGATTTTTCTGGAAAAATTTTAATTCCCTTCTGCACAAGCGGCGGAAACAAAGGTAATTTTTTAAAAAATTTCAACAAAAATTCCAACGGAGCAAAGGTTTTACAAGGTATAGGTTTTACGGGAAAAGATTTCAAAAAACCAGATATGCTAAAAGACAGACTCGACGAATGGGTTTTGGCAATAGAAAAACAGATTTAACAATAAAATAAAGGCTGCGGCTGCGGGAAATGTGCTGCGTACAGCGTTTGGGCAAATTTGTGTATGCGATATCTCCAGAGCAAACTGTAAGATTTCACTTCACAGGCACTTAATATTGCGGCTTGAAGATGCAATCTCCTGACGGACTTATAAAAATTAAACTATTAAAAAACCGCAGAGCTTTGTTAAGAAGCTCTGCGGTTTTTATTTTTTATT
>JAITIP010000033.1 GCA_031279415.1 Candidatus Endomicrobium procryptotermitis
GCAATTTGTTTATAATAATTTTAGGACGTATAGGTCTTTGGTTGTAAATAACCACTTATTTTCACCTGTTGAATTCTTTAATCTAAAAAAAGACATATCTCCTTGACCTTAACGTTTCAAACGAAATAAATCAAATTCAACATGTTAATGCATCTCTTACGGTTGTTTACGAAATCAAGCCTTAAATATTTGTTATTGCTTGTCGTTGTCATAAAGGAAGCAGAACACAATGAAAAATCAAGTTTAGTATTAGTTAACATCCAAACAAGAAGGAATAACCAACAATAAATGTCAAAACCGACGCAAATTTTATATTTGCGTCGGTTTTGACAAATTACGTAAGCTGCAAAACTTGTATTAATTATCCATTTAATAAAACTTCTTCCGCAGCAGCTACGGCTTTTCCTTTTTCTATTTTCATACCCAGTTCAACTAAAACCATTTCAAGACATGCAAAACCTACTAAAAGATCGGCTTTGCCTATGTAGCCCATATGCGCAAATCTTATGATTTTGCCTTTCAAATCCGCCTGTCCTCCGGCAATGGATACACCGTACTTTTCTCTCAAAGTTTTAACGATTTTCCCGCCAATTTCTTGCGGAACTTTTGCACTGGTGACAACTTCGCATGGTACTTCTCCAAAAAGCTCAAGCCCGATAGCCCGCATTCCAGCTCTTGCCGCTTTTGCAAGAAGTTTATAATCATTCCATATATTTTCAATTCCCTTTTCTTTTATCATCTTTAAAGATTCCTGAAGTGCAACTATGAGCGTTACCGGAGGAGTAAAAGGAGTTTCATTTGTGGCATAAGATTTTTTATATTTTTTTATATCAAAATAAAATTTAGGAAGTTTTGAAGTTTCGACAAGTTTCCACGCTTTGTCGCTTAAAGTGATAAAAGCAAGTCCCGGTGCAAGCATCAAGCCTTTCTGCGAACCTGAAACGTTTACATCGACTTTCCATTCGTCCGTTTTGAATTCCTGCCCTGCGAGACCGGAAACTGTATCCACAACCAAAACAGCGGATGTCTTTGAAACTATATCACCTATCGCTTTTATATTGTTGGCTACTCCGGTAGATGTTTCCGTAAATGTAGTATATACGGCCTTTATATTAGGATTTGCTTTAAGCGCTTTTTCTATTTCCTCAGGTTTTACGGCATTCCCCCACGGAACGGAAACAGAGGTAACTTTAACACCATAGGTTTCAGCTATCTTTATCCACCTGTCGCCAAAATTTCCACAGCTGGCAACTATAACTTCATCATCTGGACTTAAAATGTTTACAACGGCCATTTCCATGGCACCGGTTCCAGAACCTGCAAGCAAAAATACTTCGTTTTTTGTCTGAAAGACGTATTTCAATCCTTCGGCTACGTCTTTGTAGATGTCAGCAAATTCATTCGTACGGTGATGCAGTATCGGTAAAGCTTCCTTAAGTGCCACTTCCGGTGGAATAGGTGTTGGTCCCGGTGTTAAAAGATAGTGTTTTTTCATCTCATTACCTCCGTTATTTTTTGTTTTTCTTTTTTGTCTGCGATTTATTTATATCAGCTGCGCAGGAAAAATTGCCCATCTGAAGTTTTTCAATTGCAAAAAAAATAACTTCATCCATATGCGAAACTGGTATCATCTTAATTTTTTCTTTTATGTCCTGCGGTATATCAACAAGATCTTTTTTATTGCTTTCCGGAAATAATACCGTATTTATTCCTTCCCTGAAAGCTGCCAAAACCTTTTCTTTCAGACCGCCTATAGCCAAAACACGTCCTCTTAAAGTAACTTCACCTGTCATGGCGATTCTTTTCTTTACAGGTTTATTCATGCAAACTGATGCCAGCGCCGTAGCCAAAGCTATACCCGCACTAGGACCATCTTTAGGAACGGCTCCTTCAGGAACATGAACATGGAAATCCGTATCTTTAAACATGCTTTCAGCTATATTAAGCTTATCAGACGATGAACGCACATAAGTAAGAGCAGCTTGAGCTGACTCTTTCATTACATCGCCAAGTTTTCCCGTAAGTACCAGTCCGCCTTTGCCTTTCATTTTGTTTACTTCAATCGTAAGAGTTTCCCCTCCGGCTTCAGTCCACGCAAGTCCCGTCACGACGCCGATGTCATTTTCGGATATGCGCTCTCTTTCGTAAAGTGGAATGCCGAGATATTTGTTTAACTTTTCTGCAGTTATGGTTATGGATTTAATATTTGTGTCAAAAGCCAGATCCTTTGCCGCTTTTCTGCAAAGATTGGCTATTTCCCTGCTCAGGTTTCTTACGCCGGCTTCATGTGTATAATTTTTTATGACGGAAGCAAGCGCATCTTCAGGTATAATAAGCTCATCTTTTTTCAGCCCGTGTTCAGCCAGTTGTTTGGGAATGATGAAATCGCGCGCAATATGACTTTTTTCGTCATCGACATATCCTGAAAATCGTATAATTTCAAGCCTGTCAAGCAAAGTGTTCGGTATATTGTGCAAAGTATTTGCCGTGGTTATGAACATGACTTTTGATAAATCAAAATCAACGTCAAGATAATGATCGCCGAAAGCATAGTTCTGTTCTGGATCCAAAACTTCTAAAAGAGCCGCGGAAGGATCGCCTCTCCAATCGGCTCCTATTTTATCTATTTCGTCTAAAATAAATACAGGATTATTTGAACAGGCTTTTTTCATAGACTGTATTATTTTGCCCGGCATAGAACCGATATATGTGCGTCTGTGTCCTCTGATTTCAGCTTCATCTCTAACACCGCCCATGGAAATTCTGACAAAATTTCTACCGAGACTTCTTGCCACAGATTTTGCTATAGAGGTTTTGCCAACTCCGGGAGGACCTATAAAACAAAGAATTGGTCCTTTAATTTTATGAACTCTAGAAAGAACGGCAAGATATTCAAGTATTCTGTCTTTTACTTTTTCCAGCCCATAATGATCTTGATCTAAAATTTCTTTTGCTCTTCTTAAATCAAGATTGTCTTCCGTAGATTTTTCCCAAGGAAGATCTATTATCCATTCGAGATAAGTTCTGATTACCGTGGCTTCTGGAGACATCGGCATCATCTTTTCAAGCCTTGACAGCTCCTTTTCCGCCATTTCTCTGGCGGCGGCGGGCATTTTCATATTTTTAAGTTTTAATCTAAGCTCATCCAAATCTTTCTGCGCGTCATCTTTTTGTTTTAATTCTTTCTGAATGGCTTTCATCTGTTCGGTAAGATAATATTCTTTTTGAGTTTTTTCTATTTGATTTCTCACCCTGTTTTGTATACGCCTCTCAATATTTAGAATCTCGATTTCTGCATTGAGTATTTGTATGATTTTTTCAAGCCTTTCTATCGGATTTACAAGTTCCAAGATGGACTGTTTATCATTATTTTTTATAGCCAAATGAGAAGCGATTGTATCGGCAAGCCTTGCGGGATCGGAAATATTGTTTACCGAAACTGAAACTTCCATCGGCATTCTGGGATTTAATTTTACGTATTGCTCAAAAAGTGAAATTGCACGGCGCATAATAGCTTCAGACTCGGCCGTCTTTTCCACCTTTTCATCAAAAATATTAAGCCCTACTTCAACATATCCTCTGTCATTACGTCTGAAATCCGTCCACTGAGCTCTGTTCAAGCCTTCAACCAAGGCTTTAAGTGTGCCGTCCGGCATTTTTAACATCTGTAAAACTTCGCATACAGTTCCGATATTAAAAATATCATCAGGCATAGGCTCTTCTATCTGTATATTTTTTTGCGTGACCACAAAAATAAGCCTGTTTGTCGCCATTGCTTCTTCCAAAGCCCTTACAGATTTTTCCCTCCCCACTGCCAAAGGCAAAACCATGGCAGGATAAAGAATAATATCTCTGACAGGAAGCATGGGCAAAGTGTCGGGTATTTTCTGATTATCATTTTTATCACTTGTGAATCTATCTAATTCGCTCATGCCGTCTCCTTTGTACCGCTGCGGTACACCAGTTTTGGCTTTTCTTTTTTTTCTGCCGCTTCAAGAGTAATTATACATTTTTCAATATCTTCATTATCTGGAACTTCAAACATCGTATCTGTTAAAATGTTTTCTATTATCGATCTCAATCCTCTTGCTCCGGAACCTCTTCTCAAAGCCTCGCCGGCTATAAACTCCAATGCGTTTTTATCAAATGAAAGTTCCACGCCTTCTATTTCAAACATTTTTTTATATTGTTTTGCCAAAGCGTTCTTAGGCTTTGTTAAAATATGAACCATATCGTCAACTGTCAAATGATTAAGCGTAGAAACTACGGGAAGTCTTCCAACAAATTCTGGAATCATCCCAAACTTTATCAGATCTTCGGTTTGAACTTTTGAAAGGGTAAAATCTTTGTCTTTTATTTTATCTCTGTTATCTGAACCATCGGTAATAAAACCAAGAGTTTTTTTCGAAATTCTTTTTTCTATTATCTTTTCAAGCCCATCAAAAGCACCTCCACAGATAAACAGAATATTCGTAGTATCTATTTTTATGTATTCCTGCTGAGGATGTTTTCTTCCCCCCTGAGGAGGAACGTTTGCAACGGTACTTTCAAGTATTTTTAGAAGAGCCTGCTGAACACCTTCTCCTGAAACGTCTCTCGTAATCGAAGGCGTGTCAGATTTTCTAGATATTTTGTCTATCTCATCAATATAAATTATTCCTCTTTCGGCTTTTTTGACATCAAAATTGCTGTTCTGTATAAGCCTTAAAAGTATATTTTCGACATCTTCGCCTACATATCCAGCTTCCGTAAGCGTCGTAGCGTCGACTATGGCAAAAGGAACATCTAAAACTCTGGCCAAAGTCTGGGCAAGCAGCGTTTTTCCGGTTCCTGTAGGACCCAAAAGCAATATATTTGATTTTTGAAGCTCAACATCGTTTTTTTCAGACGTTGCAGAAGTTTCTATTCTTCTGTAATGATTGTACACTGCTACAGAAAGAGTCTTTTTGGCATATTCCTGTCCAATAACATAATCGTCTAGAAAACGCTTAATTTCTCTGGGTTTAGGAAGCTTTTTTACCGAAGCCTTAGCTTCTCTTCTGTTTATATTGTCAAAAATCTCTTTTGAGCTTTTAGCGCACTCTTCACAAATATAATTGCCGTTGCCCCCTACAAGACGGTAAGGCGCTCCTTTTTTACAAAACATACAGCGTTGTTCATTATTAAAATTATCCATTTTATTTTAAACTCACTATTACTTCATCTATAATTCCATAATCTTTTGCTTCCTGCGCAGACATATAATAATTTCTGTCCGTATCTTTTAGAACCTGTACGGCGGTATTGCCTGTATGTTTTGCTATTATTTCTGAAAGTTTCTGTTTTGTGAAAACAAGCTCTTTGGCTTCAATGTCTATGTCGGAAACCGTTCCTGACAAACCTCCGCCATAAATTAAAGGCTGATGAATCATAATTCTCGAATGTGTAAGGGCATATCTTTTGCCTTTTGTGCCGGCGGCAAGCAAAACCGCACCGAAAGACATCGCCATGCCCATGCATATAGTGGTAATCGGACTCTTAATGAACTGCATGGTGTCATAAACTGCAAGTCCTGCGGTAACCATTCCGCCTGGAGAATTTATGTATAAACTTATATCTTTTCCGGGTTCTTCCGAATCAAGATATAAAAGCTGGGCAATTAAAACGTTTGCGGAATCAGTAGCGATTGCTCCATCGTGTCCACCGACAAAAATTATTCTGTCTCTGAGCAGACGCGAATACAAATCATAAGTTACCGCCGACCCCTGATTCCATCTTTCTATTACAGTTGGTATTAAAGAAGGCATTGCTCTTCTCCTAAAATATTAAAATACTGCTACATATTATACTTAAAAAAAGTGCAACTCTACAGTCTTTGCGGAAGCAGATTATAAAGACAACTGCAAATTCCGCGGCTCCGTGCACAATGACAAAAACGAAAAAATGGATTGCGGCTCGGGGTCCGCAATGACGACAACGGCAACAACAACGGCAAAGTGGGTTGATGACAGACAAGGCAGTCGGCAAAACTCCTTCCTGCACAGCACATCTGACTGCCCGTTTATTTATCCTCTTTAAGCGGCATGTCTTTAACCACTTCCTCAATTTTTGCATTATCCAACAAAAATTTAAAGAGCTTTGTTTCTTTAAGCGAAATTATAATATTTTCTTTATTTTCTTCAAAATATTTTTCAACAGCTTCATCCCTTCCGGGATTTACTGTTTTCATTCTGTTTTTTTCTTCATCCAAATCATGCTCAGTGATTTGAAGTTTTTCATTTATATAAAGCGCATTTAAAATATACGAAAGCCTGACATTTTTTTCGGCTTCTTCTTTAAATTTTTGCTGTCCAAGCTCCACCTGTTTGTCAATATAATCTTTTTGAGTACCCTGTTTTTGCATATACTCTTTCATTTTTTTAACTAAATTTTCTTTTTGGCGTTCAACAAGAGACTGTGGAACTTCAAAAACGTTTTTTTTAATAAGATATTCGATAATTTGTTTTTCTACATCAATATCCTGACGACGTTTTTCTTCGGCTTCAATAGCTTCTTTCGCTTTATTTTTCAAATCTTCTAGATTTTCCACTCCCATATCTTTTGCAAAATCATCGTTAAGATCTGGCAATTCTTTTTCTTTTATTTCCTGAACAGTCGTTTTAAACATTATGGTTTTTCCAGCTAAAGTTTTATTGGGATAATCCGCTGGATATTCGGCTTTTACATCTCTTTCATCACCGATTTTTGCGCCTTTAAGAGCTTCTTTAAAACCTTTTACCGTATTGTCATAGCCGAAGTCTAGCATATGATTTTTTGCACTAATCTCAGGCAAGGCAATTCCGTTATCAAAAGCTTCATAATCCACTACGGCAAAACTTTTTTCTCCGATAACTCCGCTTTTCGAAGGGATAAGTTTAGCATTTCTTTCTCTTAAAGCATCCAAACTTTGAGCAAGACTGGCGCCGGTAACTTTAAATATTTCTTTTTTGACAGGTATTGCTTTATAGTCTTTCACTTCAATTGAAGGATGACATTCCGCGGTAAAACGATATTTCAAAGTATTACCGACTTCATAATCAAACTCATCCACAACGGGAAAATCTATGGGAAGAAACTTTTCTTTTTCGAGAGCATTAAGAATAGTCCCTTTTATTACATTTTCAACAGCCCTGCTTTTGGCTTCCTCGGCATATTTTTCTCTTATAATGTTCATCGGTGTTTTACCCTGCCTGAAACCATCAAGCCTGACCTGCCTTTGAAGTCCGATAAAAGCTTCGTCAATTTTTTTTACGGCCGTTTCGGGAGAAACCTCAACATCGAGTGTAATTGAACACGCTTTTTTATCTATAACGGTAGATTTAAAATCGATTTTTTTACTTTCTTCAGCCATTTATTTCCCCTTATAAAAATATTAATTTTGTTATGCGGACGGAGGGACTTGAACCCCCACACCTTGCGGTATATGGTCCTAAGCCATACGCGTCTGCCAATTCCGCCACGCCCGCAATCATATATTTATGCTCTCTCATGCAAACCATACATCAAATCGGATTTACTGCAATAATAAAAATAGAGAACGCATAAGACTGCGTTCAAATTCATCTAAATGTATGTTCTAAAAAATGCGCTGCATAGGAATTGAACCTATAACCTAACGATTAAGAGTCGTTTGCTCTACCAATTGAGCTAGCAGCGCGCTAAAATACCGCAGGTATATGATGTCAATATTCGAAAATTTTAACATACTGATGGTAAAAAGTCAATGGATTATAGAATATTACAACATATTGGAAATTTTAGTTTTTAAGAAGCTGTTGGAATAATGTCTTTTTGAATTATACCAACAAAAGACAATTTTTAAGTCTTTTGTTGGTAACTTCGCAATTCATAGCTAAAGCTTTTTGGAACTACCGCGTAATTAAATATATGTTCAATACCATCAATTATCAGAGAGTAAGAGTAAACACTATTCTCAATAGAGTGTAGTTTAAAACTTATTTAGGCGGGAAGTTTTGCCACAACATTATTGTCATCGGATTGTAGTTTTCTTTAAAATAGACGTATTCTCCAGATGATATCTCGACATTGATATAGTTCTTAAAAATATTAAAAAAATTGCTTAAAAAAGCAGCGTCTTTTTGCCGCTGGTTTTTGGATACTGCATTGAATAAATCCTCGATTAGATTCTTTGTCTGTAGAAGATTTATGGGGTTTAACTGCCTGCGGGCTTTTAATATCTCAAGAAAACTTTTGTAAAATAAGCCTGTTTTATCGTTTCTATCTGTTCTTGCAGGACTGCTGTTATTTCAGACAATTCTTTTCTCTTTGAAATCAGCTCGTTAAGCAGATTTATGGTTTCCATATACAATTCGGCACTTTCTATTCCGGCGGCAGCCGCCGTTACATCGTTATTTGCATAAAAGTATTCGACGCCGTTTAGTTTTCCTGTATTGAGCAGAGCGTCAATCATATCTTTACCTATCGCTTTTTCATTTACGGATTTAAGCCATTGGAAATTTATATGATTTGAGTAAGAGCCTTCAAGATACACAGAGAGAAGATTATATTTTCTATTGATAAACGACAGAATTTGCGATATATTTTTTGGAGTTTGGTGGTGGCAGTGTAAATCTTGTATCAAAATAACAACGTCTTGCGAGTCAAATCAGTTTTTATATTCTCTTAAAAGATATATCAATTTTCCCAAAATTTTAAAATTTTTAGGATAAATCGGCGGATATGCCATATTTGTAGATATAAGACAAACTTTGCCGCTGGTTTTACTGTAAACTTTTATTGCCGACTCTCCGTCAACAAGAGCAACAACTATGTCGCCGTTAGAGACTTGACTGTTTTTGGATATTACTACGGTATCGCCTTCGACTATTCCTGAAGGTTCCATGCTGTCGCCGCGCACTTTTAAAGCAAAACATTTCCTGCTTCTTGTGATGTCGGTGTTTATATAAACATAATCCTGCGCATCTTCAACGGGTTCAAGGAAAGTTCCCGCGTGAACGTTTCCTAAAACAGGAACAGGCGTAAATTTCTGACGGGCAGGCATTTCAATACCACGAGCTATCGACTCTTTTTTATTCAAAAAACCTTTCTTTTCTAAAATTTTTAGATATTTCTGTACAGGAGCTATTGTGATATTGAATCTCGCGGCTATTTCCCTTATCGTAGGCATATTTCCGTTCTCAAGATAAAATTCCTCTATAAAATCCAAAACAGCCTGCTGCTTTTCGGTCAATTTATCCATACCATCCTCCTATTTATTTTTTTTAAATATATAGCGTACATTTGTATTCTGTGTCAATTATTATTTTGTTTTTGCTATAATACGTCTATGAAAAAAAACTCTTTAATAAAGATTGATTTTATAAAAACTCCCACAAATGATTCAAAGGACCTTTCAGGTTTAAAATGTTTTTGGACTGGAATTAAACATCTTATCCTACAGAGAGAACGACATTTTGATGACGTTTGGAAAAAAGGTTCCGAAGAAGAAATTTTTGCGGAACTTGTTTTCTGTCTTTTCACGCCTCAAAGCAAGGCCGTGTCATGTTGGGCCGCTGTAAACACGCTCGCAGAAGAAAATATGATTTTTGAAGCCGACTGCAAACAGATTGTCGAAAAAATATCGAAAGTACGTTTTAGAAATAATAAAGCAAAATATCTGGTTGAAGCAAGAAATTTTTTCACTGTTAACGGTAAAATGGCAATTAAAGAAAAGCTGGCCTCATTTAATAATATTTATGAGTTGAGAGAATGGATTATTAAAAATATTGACGGAATAGGTTATAAAGAAGCCGGACATTTCCTAAGAAATATAGGGATAGGAAAAGAGCTTGCAATTCTTGACAGACACATACTTAAAAATCTGAAAATACTCGGTGCAATTGACAAAATACCGAAAACTTTAACAAAAAAAACTTATTTGGAAATAGAAAAGAAAATGCAGAATTTTTGTAAAAAAGCAGGTATTCCCATGCCGCATATGGATATGCTTTTATGGTGCAAAGAAAGCGGAGGAATTTTTAAATAAATGCAGTAAGAGAGAAAGTAATATGGATATGAACGCTTTAAATAAAATCCAGTATGGAATATACATAATTTCTTCTAAAGCCGACGGAAGAATTTGTGCACAGCTTGTAAACAGCCTTTTTCAAGTAACCGCTGAACCTGTTAAGTTTGCGATAAGCATTTCCAAACAAAATTTCAGCTGCGCAATCATAGAAAAAGCCGGAAGATATGCAATAACGGCATTATCGGAAGACGCTCCATTTGAATTCATTGGCAAATTCGGATTTCAAAGCGGAAGAACAGTAAATAAATTTGAAAAAGTTAAATATACACTTTCCGATATAACCGGAATTCCAATAATTTTAGATTATGCTGCGGCGGTATATGAAACAGAAATTGAAAATAAAATTGATTTGGACACGCATATTTTATTCATAAGCAAAGTAATGGATATGAAAATCATAGATGCGTCAAAAAACACCATGACTTACGATTATTACCACAAAGTAAAAGGTGGATTAACAGCTAAAAATGCCCCGACTTTTATAAAACGCTTATAAGAATATATATCTTTTTTTGCATGAATACATACAGTCGAATTTTGTTTCTTTATAATTATTAAATTCTTTACGCTTCGGCAAATAAAGGCGTGGACAGATATCTTTCTCCTGTATCTGGAAGTATAACTACTATTTTCTTCCCGGCATTTTCCGGACGCTTTGCAAGTTCAGTAGCTGCAAAAAGAGCGGCTCCCGAAGATATTCCTACAAGAAGTCCTTCATCTTTTGCTATGGCTCTACCGGTTTCAAAAGCATCAGCATTTGAAACTGTAATTATTTCATCGTATATTTTTGTGTTTAGCGTATCCGGTACAAATCCCGCTCCTATACCTTGAATTTTATGAGGACCTGGAGTTCCCTTTGACAAAACCGGAGAATCAGCTGGCTCTACAGCAATGATTTTTATGTCGGAATTTTTGGATTTTAAAAATTCGCCGGCTCCGCTTATCGTTCCACCTGTCCCGATTCCAGAAACAAAAATGTCAACTTTGCCATCAGTATCTTCCCACACTTCAGGACCGGTTGTAGCCTTGTGAATGGCTGGATTTGCCGGATTTACAAATTGTCCAGGTATAAACGAATTCGTCATAGATTTTGCAAGTTCTTCGGCTTTTGCAATTGCACCTTTCATTCCTTTTGCTCCTTCTGTCAGTACAAGTTCCGCACCATATGCTTTTAAAAGATTTCTGCGTTCAATGCTCATTGTCTCCGGCATTGTAAGAATAATTCTATATCCGCGCGAAGCTGCTACTGAAGCAAGTCCTATTCCTGTATTTCCGCTGGTAGGCTCAATAATAATGGAATCTTTGTTAAGCACCCCTTTTGTTTCTGCATCATCTATCATAGCTTTTGCTATCCTGTCTTTAACGCTGCCCGCAGGGTTAAAATATTCAAGTTTTCCAATTATTTCAGCATTAAGTCCATTTTTTTTCTCGTAGTTGATGAGCCTTAATAAAGGCGTTTTTCCTATCAAATCAGTCAGATTTTCATAAATTCTTGCCATATAATCCCTCCTGTTTTAATAATACATATATGAAAAATATGCATTTGTTGTATTATATATTATTTTTTTATTTATGTCAATATGCCAGCTCAACATGCTAATGTAACAGTTTGCCATTAGCCATTAAAATTGTCAAAGAAAAAATAAATAGCAAGACCTTGTGTCCATCAGCAGCTTGAATTTGTCTTAGATCGTCAATATCGTCAAAAATCGCATGCATTGACTTTTGTTTATGCACATTGTAAAATATTACTTTATAATATAGTATTTAAGGAGATAAAAAATGAGGATTTCCGCAAAAGCAAGATACGGACTTTCATCTATGATTTGCCTTGCGCAAAAATATAATACTGGAGAGTGTACTACAATAATAAGCCTATCAGAAAGATTAAAAATATCGAAAATATATTTGGAACAGGTTTTTTCATTATTAAAGCGCGCCAATCTGGTATCGTCAACAAAAGGTTCTCAGGGAGGATACCAGATTGTAGTCGTCCCTAAAAAAATATCCGTTTACGATATTCTTTCTTCCATAGAAGCAGCTTTATTTGAAAAAACAGGTAAAACTGTTGCTGAAAGCGACGAGGCCATAGAAAAAGCTATGCATCAGACAGTTTTTAAAAAACTTGACGAAAATATTAAAGAAGTCCTTTCAAAAATAACTCTCGCGGATTTGACAAATGAAACCGAAAAACAATCTTCAAAAGATGGATACATGTTTTATTTATAAAAAGTCGGAAGAATGGAAACTTGGAAGTTTAGAAAGCCGTTTTCTGCTAAACTTCTACTCTTTTTTATCTAACTTTTAACGGCGGAATCTATAGCGTCTTTAAATATTTCAAGCCCTCTGTCAAGCTGTGCTTCAGTGACTACAAGCGGACATAAAAATCTTATTACATTCCCATATGTTCCAGCATTTTCTATTATAAGTCCATTTTTTGTGGCAATCTGTACGATTTTATTGACGATTTCAGGATATGGTGTTTTATTTGCATCTTTTATGAATTCTATGCCTGCCATACAGCCGATGCCGCGCACATCGCCTATAACTGAAAATTCTCGTTTCCAGCTATTGAAAAAAGCATTGATTTTTTTTGAAATTTCTTCCGCTTTGGCGCATAGTCCATCCTTTTCAATAATTTTTATAACTTTTAACGCTGCGGCCACAGCCAATGCGTTTCCGCCGTAAGTTCCTCCGATAACACCGGGCAAAACATCATCTGCAATACTTTTACCGACAGTTACAGAGCCTAAAGGAAGACCTGCCGCTATAGATTTTGCACATGCGACTATATCCGGAGCTGCTCCCCATTCTTCCCAATAATTTGATACAAACATCTTCCCGCTGCGAGCAAAACCTGTTTGCACTTCATCGGCTACAAGAAGAATTCCATTATCATCGCATATTTTTCTTACAGCCTGCCCCCACTTTTTAGGAGCTGGAACAAAACCGCCTTCGCCTTGAACGGGCTCAAGCACTATTGCCGCTGTATATTGTGCCGGAGAGGACTCTTCGAAAACAGTTTTTAATCTTTCAATATAATAATCTATAGCTTCATCTTCGGTATATCCTTTTGGCCTCCTGTATATGTACGGAAATTCTGCTCGGTAAACGCCATCAGGCAAAGGACCCAATCCGTGATAATAAGCTTTTTTTGACGTCATTGCAGCTGTGAGCAAAGTCCGTCCGTGAAAAGCGCCAGAAAAAGCTATAATATTAGGACGCTTTGTCGCGCTTCTTGCGATTTTTACGGCATTTTCGACAGCTTCCGCTCCAGAATTTACAAATATGCTTTGTCTTGTACGCTCTTTAAGAGGAACTATTTTATTCAGCTTTTCCGCAAGCGCTATATATCCTTCATGCGTCACTATATTTACCATAGCATGAAAAAATTTATCTGACTGCTCTTTAACTGCGGCGACAATTTCGGGATTAGAATATCCTACATTTAAAACACCCACACCGCCAACCCAATCCAAAAAAATATTTCCATCAATATCTTCAAATACAGCTCCTTCACCTCTTTTAATTACGCATGGATAAAGTGTGCGAACGGCATTTAAAACGGCCGCTTTTTTTCTTTTTAGTACGGCTTTAGCTTTAGGACCGGGTATCTCAGAAGTAATTATTTTTGGAAGCTGCACACTTAACATTTATTTCTCCATATTAATATTTTTTAGTTTTGCAGTTTGAAGCGAACTCGCAAAACATTTCCGTTATGGTCATAACTTATAATCTTGAACTTTCCCCTTTGCGCTATCTCAGAAGTGTTTGAAACGTGCCTGCCTATGCACGGACACACGTCATAATTGCCTACTTTGACAATTCTCAGAGTTTCCCCCGCTTCTTGCGGAAGTCTTGACAAATCAAACAATTCACAAGCTTTCTGTCTTGAAATAATTTCTGCAGTTACTGTCATATTCTTCGATATAATTTCATTGACTCTCTTTTCGACTTCAGCCATTTCTACATCCGAAGGAGATTTTTCCATTCTATAATCACATTTACTTTTTTTGCGTTCGATATGAGCGCTAAAACAACGTCCACAGCCGAAAACTCTTACCATGGTCTGATTAAGTATATGTTCAGTTGTATGCATAGGTCCATCGTCTTCTTTTATTCTTTGGTTTAAATCAGCTTTATTTGACATATTTGCCTCGTTAAATAAATTCTGTACCGCATCGGCGCTTACTCCCCGAATGACAAAATATTTTTATACATATACGGTATTCTATCCCTGAAAATCCCCCACGATCGCCTGAAATCGTTTATTTCATCAATATCAAATTCGGAAATTATATAACCTTCTTCTTTTTCTCCGAGCTGTTTGACTATTTCACCGGTCATTCCTGCAATAAAAGACAAACCATAAAAAGTCATAGATAAGTCACCTTCTTTCTGCGTTCCTATTCTGTTTGAAACAACTAAAGGCATTATATTTGCAGCCGCATGTCCCTGTATAACCCTTTGCCAGTGAAGCCGGCTGTCCGTGTTAAGAACAGGCTCGCTGCCTATTGTTGAAGGATATAGCAAAATTTCCGCGCCCTGCAAAGCCATACAGCGAGCGCTTTCGCAGAACCATTGGTCCCAGCAGATTCCAACTCCTATTTTTGCAAATTTCGTATCCCAGACTTTAAAACCAGTATTGCCAGGTGTAAAATAAAATTTTTCCTCATAGCAATGTCCGTCTGGAATATGAGTTTTTCTATAAATTCCCAAAACCGACCCATCGGAATCTATAACCGCCACGCTGTTAAAAGCCGTATTATTGCATTTTTCAAAAAAACTTATCGGCAGCACAACGCCCGCATTTTTCGCGATTTGTTTAAAATGATTGACTACACGGCTTTCTTCGAGGGTTTTTGCAAGTTTCAAATACTCATATTTCTGCGTCTGGCAAAAGTATGGCGTTTCAAAAAGCTCTTGAAGTAAAATAATATTTGCACCGCTTTCCACCGAAGCCTTTACAAGTTTTTCCGCTTTTGAAATATTTTTGTCCAAATCCCAGCTGCAAGACATCTGCGTTGCGGCCACGATGACTTTTCTCATATCATTCTCCTGTTTTTGTTTATAGCCGCCTGTGGCACCTGTTGTGTTATACAGTGTATATTTCCACCGCCAAGCAATATTTCTCTGGAATATATCTGAATTATTTTCCGCTGCGGATAAAGCTTTTTCAGAGTTTCCTTTGCCACATAATCGTTAGCATCATTAAAAGCGGGACAAATTACAGCCCCATTGCATATATAGTGATTTATGTATGAAGCGGCAAGCCTGTCTCCAGAGCAGCGTGTTTTTATTCCACGCACAATTTCAATTCCTGAGGCTTCTTCTTTTGTCATATACAACGGATGGGGCAGAGGGATTTTATGGACATTTAATTTTCTGCCTTTAGCATCGATTTCGCATGAAAGTATGTCGTAACAGCTTTGCGATAATTCATATTGCAGGTCATTTTTATCTTCAGTATAGGCAAGCGCGATATTTCCCGGACTCGTAAAACAGGCAATATTATCGACATGTTCATTTGTTTCGTCTGCATATATACCACGTTTAAGCCATATAACTTTCTCGACATTAAGATAATTTTTAAGTTTTTGTTCTATTTCGTATTTGCTCATCTGAGGATTTCTGCCGGGGCTCAACAAACATGCTTCGGTAGTAATGGCCGTCCCTTCACCATCAACGCATACCGAGCCTCCTTCAAGCACAAAATCGTTGCTGCGATACCTCTCTACGCCTTCAAGTTCGCAGATGAATTTTGCGATTAAATCGTCTTTATTCCATGAAGCATACAGCCCATCGACATGTCCGCCCCATGCGTTGAATTTCCAATCTATCCCGCGCATAAGCCCTTTTCCATTTATCACAAAAGTCGCTCCGCTGTCTCTCGCCCAAGAATCGTCGCTTTCGACTTCGGCTATACATATTGACGGCGGAAGTTTGATTCTTGCATTCTTATATTCTTTTGCGCTTACAAGCATTATAACCATTTCATAATCTGCAATCGCTGCCGCCGTTTTTACAAAAGCATCCTGAGCAAATTTTGCCCTGCAGCGCCAGTTGTCGGCTCGCTGCGGCCATATCATATAAGTCGCCGAATGTCTTTCAAATTCAGCGGGCATATAAAAACCATCTTGTTTGGGAGTACTAATTAACGTTTTCATATAAATTTTTCCTAAAAGTTAAATCTTCAAAGGCTAAACTTTTTCTTTGTATCTACGAGCGCCTCATCCATCCTTGAAAGAACTTTATCGAAATCTTCATAAGTCATTACCGCCGGCGGTTCAAAACGTATGGTTGAAGCATTATTTAGAGTTCCCGCCGTCATAACTCTGCGCGCAAAAAGCCCTTTTGCAACATTATATCCAACTTCACTTTTTATAAATTCTACGCCAATCATTAATCCTACACCGCGCACATCCGCAATGATTTCAGGATATTTTTTTTTAAGGTTTTTTAATCCATTCAGAAGATAAACGCCCTTTTCCCTAGCCGTTTTCGCTATATCATTTTTTATCATATAATTTATTGCGGCAATCGCCGCGGCGCAGCAAACAGGATTTCCTCCAAAAGTCGCCGAACCTAAAATCCATGGATTATTTTCAATCTCTTTAACCCACAAATAAGGTCTGGCGATAATTCCGGTTATCGGCATAACCCCACCGCCGAAAGCTTTTCCAAAAGTCATAATATCAGGGGTTACTCCTTCGGCTTCACATCTGAAAAAAGTGCCGGTACGCGACATTCCAGTCTGTATTTCATCTAAAATTAGACAAATTCCAAATTCGTCACAAAGAGAACGCACCGATTGCAAATATCCCGCGGGAGGCACGATTATTCCGGCTTCGCCCTGAATAGGTTCTAAAATAACCGCCGCTATTTCCTCGCCGCTTTTTTTAAGCTTAATAACTGTCTGTCTCATATCTTCAATGCTGCCATAGACGGCAAACGCCGTCTGCTGAATCATCGGAATGTATGGCTTGCGGTAAGTATCTTTTCCGACTACTGAAAGAGCGCCCATAGTTTTGCCGTGAAAACCGTTTAGAGTAGAAATTATCCATGATTTTTTTGTCGCAAGCCTCGCAAGTTTTAATGCCATTTCTACGGCTTCGGCTCCACCGTTAGTGAAAAAACAGTACTGCAAATCGCCAGGAGTAATCGAAGCCATAATCTGCGCAAGATAAGCGCGCAGAGGATCTAACAGTTCCTGACTATGCAAAGCCTGCCTGTTTTTAAGCTGTGCGTAAACATATTTTATTATTTCTGGATTTCTGTGGCCAAAAGTAAAAACGCCAAATCCTCCGAGGCAATCTATAAACTCATTTCCGTAAAGGTCAACGCAATAGGAATCGTAGTCGGTCAATTCTACTGCTGCTTCGTCGGTTGAAACAGATTTGCGATATTTAAGCCAGCCCGGATTTAAATGTTTGTTAAAATTTTCTATGGCGTCAGACGTTATGTTTCTTTTTTGGACGACCGTAAATTTCTCCGCCGTAATATAATTCAATGCTTTATCCAAAACTTCATTAGCTTTCTTTATATTTATCATTTTATTCACCTTTGATTAATAATCTTTCATGCCTTATTGATAAAACTGACACAAAACTTCTCAGCCCGCTATAATCTGTAAACAATCTTTTGACACATATCAATAGAATCCTGTGCTGTTTATGCAAACCAGCCGACTTTTTCGTAAACAAGATTTATATTTATCTGTTTTGCTTCCGTGTACTCGTCTAAACCGAAAGTTCCAAGCTCCCTGCCTATTCCGCTCTGTTTAAATCCGCCCCATGGCGCCTGCGCAAACGTAGGATGATAAGCATTTATCCAAGTGATACCACTGCGAACAGCTTTTATTACTCTTAAAGCGCGCGTAATATCTTTGGTAAAAACCCCTGCGGCAAGACCATAATTTGTTCCGTTAGCCAGCTCTACAGCTTGCGGTTCACTATGAAATTTCTGCACGGCGAGAACCGGTCCAAAAATTTCATCCTGAACTATTTTCATTTCTGGAGTGCAGTCTGCAAATATCGTTGGAGCTACAAAATAACCATCGGTTAAAGAATCGTCTGTCATACGATAACCTCCGCAAAGCAGCCGCGCTCCTTCTTTTCTGCCGGTTTCTATGTAAGAAAGCACTTTTTCCATATGCGTACGGGTTACAAGTGGTCCGAGTTCAGCTCCTTCCGCCATGCCGTCCGACACTTTGATTTTTTTTGTTCTGTGCATTAATAAATCCAAAAAATCGTCATAAACAGAATCCTGCAAAATCAAACGACTGCCGGCTGAACACACTTCCCCCTGATTGCAGAATATCGCAAACAACGCCCAATCGACTGCCGCTTCAATATCGTAATCATCGAAAATTATGCACGGAGACTTGCCGCCGAGTTCCAAAGAAATATTTTTAATGTTTCCTGCGGCTGCACGCATAATTTTTCTTCCCGTAACTGTACCGCCGGTAAAGGCTATTTTGTCGATTTCATGATTTTCGGCGATTTCCTGTCCTACTTTATCTCCCGCACCCATAACCAAATTTGCAACACCTTCTGGAAGTCCAGCTTCTTCAAAAAGTTCAAAAAGCCGCACAGCGCTTAAAGGTGTTATTTCTGAAGGTTTAAAAACCGATGTGTTTCCCGCTGCAAGACACGGCGCCAATTTCCATGCTGCCATCATCAACGGATAATTCCACGGCACAATCTGTCCGCATACTCCTATAGGTTCTCTGACGACAAAACTTTGAACATTTGGGTCGGGAACGCTGTAGACCTGCCCCAGAGGTTTATCTATAAGTCCTGCATAATAGCGAAAACATGCAACAGCATCTGCAGCATCGACTAGACTGTCGCGCAGCGGTTTGCCATTATTTAACGTGTCAATTTCAGCAAATTCCTCAGAATTTTTTTCAATAAGTTCCGCAATTTTAAAAAGCAGTTTACTCTTGTAAGATACGGAAGAAGTACCCCATTTTTTAAAAGCTTCTTTCGCGGCTTTAACCGCATTGCACACATCTTTAACGCTGCCTTCGCAGACTTTTGCAAATATTTTTGCATTTGCTGGATTTATAATTTCACGCATATTTTCAGAAGAAACCCATTTGCCATTTATATACATGCGTCCCATTTTTGAAAAATCCATTTTTATGCCTCCTTTCCCACCCTCTTGTCACAGGAAAATACAAAAAATATTTGCTTTCCCTGCGGCATTTTAAAGCATAAACGAAAAAGAGATTTTTATTTTGTAAATTTTGTCCATATTTCGTCATACTTTTCAACCTTTGAACCTACGTCTTTTATAAATTGTCCTTTCGAAAAAATATCAGATTTAATATTCGAGGCCGGATTATTTTTATAAGAATCGGAAACTATGCCTATCGCTGCTTTGTTCGGGCTGGCGTAAGGATATTCATCTAAAATACTTTTGCCTATGTCAGCTCTTAAAACAAAATTTATAAACTTTTCGGCATTGGCTTTGTTTTTTGCTCCTTTAACTATTGACATATTGTCAAGAAACAAATAACAGCCTTCTTCGGGGAACACTACTTCAAAATCGTCCCCGTTTTCTTGAAGACATATTGCGATTTCTGCGCTCCACATATAGCCTATCGACGTTTCTCCATTAAGCATTGAAGTTTTTGGAGAATCGCTGTCTAAAAGTTTGATATTCTGTTTTAAAGCCATAACTTTTTTTGCTACTGCATCCAAAACAGCATCATCCTCAGGATTGAATGAATATCCCATAGAATTTGCAGCTGCTCCGATTACGGCTCTTGAATCATCAAGAGCGACTATTGAATTTTTGTATTTAGCGTCAAACAGCTGCCCAAAAGAAGTAATTTTTTCATTTATTTTCTTTTTATTTACCACAATAGCCGCAACCCCGGCCATATACGGTATGGAATATCTATTTCCTGGGTCAAAATCGCGGTTTAAATATGAAAGTTCGATATTCGAAAGATTATCAATAGCATTTTTATCTATCTCAGAGAGCAGTCCTTCCTCTATCATCATTTTAACTGCATAATCCGATGGAATAACTATATCGTAAGTTCCTTCCGCGCTGCTTTTAACTTTCGCCATCATATCTTCATTTGATGAATATGTCGCAAAATTAACTTTTATTCCAGTTTCTTTTTCAAATTGTTTTATAATGCTTTCTGGTATATATTCTGTCCAGAAGAAAACGTTTAATTCTTTTGTTCCATCTGCGGGAGGTTTTGAAGAACAACCTGAGAACAAAAACAATACGAACAATGAGCATAGCGTCAAACCACAAATCAAAAACCTTTTCATTTTACTGCCTCCTTTTGAAAATATACCCGCATTTTTAACGCCGCAGTTAGTGTTCAGTATGCGGGTTTTTCTTTTTTGCTTTTTACATAAGACAATATCTGCGTTATCATAACTGCGGAAAAAGTCGCAAGCATTATAAGCGTTGATAAAGCATAAACGTCAGGGCGTATGCCGGAACGCACAGATTCCATAACTTTTAATGGAAATGTTATGGTCGAGGCACCGGTGGTAAAAAAACTTATTATAAAATCATCTATAGATAAAGTAAACGCCAAAGCTGCGCCAGAAATTATTCCTGGCAAAATTACAGGAATAGTTATCCCCGTCAGAACGCGGATTCTGTTTGCGCCCAAATCCATAGCTGCTTCTTCAAGACTTCTATCAAAACCCGATAAGCGCGCTTTTACAGTAAATACGACAAACGGTATGCTGAAAGTAGCGTGAGCTATTATAAGGCTGATGAAACCAAGTGGAACATGAGCCAAAGCAAATGAAGACAAAAGAGAAATGCCTAAAACTATTTCCGGAATTACCATAGGCACGTACAATAAAGCGTCTATCATTGTTTTTCCTTTAAATTTATATCTGAACATCGCTATGGCCGTAAGCGTTCCTATGACGGCCGCTATCAGCGTGCTTGCTGAAGCTATGATAAGCGTAGTGAAAAAAGAATCTAAAAGAGCTTCATTGGAAAACATTTCGACATACCACTTTAAAGTAAAATCTTCAAAAACTATATTACGCCTTGAAGAATTGAAAGAAAACAAAATAACGATTCCTATAGGCGCATACAGAAAAATAAAAATAAGAGCGCTAAACCCGTGCGATAATATTTTCTCTATAGTTAATGATTTGTTCTTCAGATACCGTTTCATTTATTTTTTCTCTTTTGTATTGCCGCAGACAAAATTTCTTTTTATAAACCGCATGTCATACCGCTCCAAGTTCATCGATTTTTCCTCCAGATTTTGTATATATTTTCACTAAAATTAACGTTACGGCTATCAGCATTATCGACAGAGCTGCACCAAACGGCCAGTTATAAGCAGATTTAAACTGTCTTGAAATAAGATTCCCTATTATCTGATTGTTCCCACCGCCCATTAAATCAGCTACAAAAAAGTATCCCAAAGAAGGAATAAATACCATAATCGAGCCGGCAAAAATTCCCGGAGCTGTCAGAGGAAGAAGAACATACCTGAACGTCTGTACAATACCCGCACCCAAATCTTTTGAAGCTTCTATAAGATTTTTATCGACTTTGTCTATGACGGTAAGAATCGGCAAAACCATAAATGGAAGCAGCGTATATACCATCCCGAGTACAACCGCCGACTGTGTAAACATTACTTCTAAGGGTTCATCTATAATTCCAGCATATAAAAGAAATTTATTTATATATCCGTTTTTCCCGAGCAGCGTGCGCCAGCCGTAAAGTCTTATAAGCGAATTTGTCCAAAAAGGAAGCAGAAGAGCCGTCATCATAAGCGTTTTTCTAAACGGTGTTGTCTTAGACATTATCATGGCAAACGGGTAAGCTGTTAAAATACAAATAACCGTCGTAAAAGCCGCGATGATAAACGAATTATAATATACTCCCAAAATATCGGGATTAAAAAGTTTAGCGTAATTTTTAAAAGTAAAATTGAAAACTATCCGATGGCTTTCATTCACGCCACAAAAACTTATTATGAAAATGTAAATAAGAGGGATTGCTATAAGCAGAATAAGCCATGCTGTTACCGGAGAAATCATCATAATCAGTGGAATGGTTTTTTTGCGGAATTCATGGTTAGATTTAAACATAATTTGCCTCATAAAATTTTATTTGTGTACTACGCCCTGCTGTTTCAAATCACTTTCATTTTCAGTCTGGACATTCACCGTCTCGGCTTGTTGAAAACTTTTAAACTTTTCCTCTTCCAGATATTTATATATTTTGTTTGAAATCGTAGGTATCATGACACAGTCTTTTATATTCCAGTAAACATACTGCATCTCTCCGATTTTCGGCACAGTGCTGCCTATCTGCGTATTTATTTTTACAGCTTGACCGTTGGAGAGAATAATTATGCTCTTTATGATATTTCCTAAAAAAATACTTTCTTTGACAAACCCGCACAAACCAAACCCTTCAATAGGCGTGTCGGAAAACAAAGTCATCTCAGGACGCACCGAAATATACAAAAGTTCTTCCTTTTCAAACTCTTCACCTTTTCCAAGAAGTTCTCCTGCTTCGTAATACAGTTCTGCTATAGAGTCATGCTCATTCTGAACTATGGCTTCAAATAAATTCGATTCGCCTATAAAATCAGCTATGAATTTTGTAGCCGGCTTATTATAAATTTGGCGCGGCGTACCGTATTGTTCCAGAACTCCTTTATTCATCACCGCTATGCGGTCGCTCATGGTTAAAGCTTCCTCTTGGTCGTGAGTGACAAAAACAAAAGTTATTCCGAGCTTTCTCTGAAGACTTTTAAGTTCTATCTGCATCTGTTTGCGCAGTTTCATGTCCAATGCTCCAAGCGGTTCATCAAGCAGAAGAACTTTAGGGTTATTTATGATTGCTCTGGCTATTGCCACTCTCTGCTTTTGTCCTCCAGAAAGTTGAGATGGATAACGTTTTTCAAAACCTTC
The DNA here is from genome assembly GCA_031279415.1 of Candidatus Endomicrobium procryptotermitis. Classification (NCBI taxonomy): domain Bacteria; kingdom Pseudomonadati; phylum Elusimicrobiota; class Endomicrobiia; order Endomicrobiales; family Endomicrobiaceae; genus Endomicrobium; species Candidatus Endomicrobium procryptotermitis. Next base: position 22,999 of record JAITIP010000033.1, read on the forward strand.
GAGCCTCACGGTTGAAATCGAATGCACCACTCTAGCTTTTATTTCGTCTTTTGAAACTTTTTTCATTTTTAATCCATAAGCTATATTCTCGTAAACTGTCATATGTGGAAATAAAGCATAATTTTGAAAAACAGTATTTATATTTCTTTCAAAAGGCTCTTTATCTTCCATGTTTTCGCCTTCTATCAAAATCGTTCCGCTGGTCTGTCGTTCAAAACCAGCAATCATACGTAAAATAGTAGTTTTACCGCATCCTGAGGGTCCTAAAACTGACAAAAATTCTTTTTCATATATAGTAAGATTCAAGTCGCATACTATATGATTTTCTCCATAAAATTTATTTACATTTAATATTTCCACAATGGGTTTAGGGTTATCTTTCATACTATATCCTTTAAAAAAGACAACGACGTCTTAAAACTTCAAAGACGCCGTTGTCTTTTATACATATATAATGTCTAAAAGCTTATGTTCCACATTTTCGCTTTACATCACACAATCTCAGTTTTTTAAATCGCTTTTACTCCTCTTTCTCCAGTACGTATTCTCATGACATCGTCAACAGGAAGAATAAAAACTTTGCCATCTCCAACTTTGCCAGACGAAATTTTCTCATATATGAGATTTAAAATATCATTTACCGCCAAATCATCAACGACTACGACCGCTTGTATCTTCGGCAGCAGATTCATGCCTGCTATTTTTAAACCTTTAGCTTTAAAACTTTTCAATCCGCCCGATACAAGCCCGCCTTTCTGCTGTCCACAACCCATAACACTGGTAACGGTTATCCCGCCAATAGCATGATTATTCAAAATCGATTTTAAAGTTTCCAGTTTATCTGGACGTATTATAATTTCGAGCTTTTTCATAATCTTCTCCATTATAATCGCAAAGGAGCGGGAGAATTAATTCTCCCGCTCCTTTGCGGTATTTCTTTGTTAAGTTTATATAAGTTTAACATCTTATTTCATTTTTGTCAATATGGAAACAACTAATTACGATGAGTAGAAACAAAGCCCAGTCCTATGCCATGCCCCGTATAAGACATTACGGGATAGGATGCAGCACAGGATATCTGCTTTTGCCGTTACTTATTGACTTGTGTCATACACATTTGTAGAATACTGCTAACATAAAAACTGTTGAAACAGCAGAGAATAATGCAGTAAAACGTTTTTAAAAAATATTAATAATATTAACTCGGTCTTTTCAGAAAAAATCTCTAATTTGGCAGATAAAATCAAAAAATAACCTTAAAAAACGGATACATATTCTGCTTATGACTGTATCGTTGACGCTTTTATTTTATTTATGTTATAAAAATGAAATATAATTTTGACAAAATCATCGACAGAAAAAATACAAATTCACTTAAATACGATTTTGCATTTGAGCAAGGCTACCCGCAGGATGTGCTGCCGCTCTGGGTTGCAGATATGGATTTCCAAACGCCGCCAGAAGTTAGAAGAGTTTTAATACAATCGGCCAAACACGCGGTTTTCGGATATACAGTTCCAAAAAATAGTTATTTTGACGCGGTACAAAACTGGTTTTTCAAAAAATTCGGCTTTAAATCAAAACATGAATGGATTGTTACATCTCCTGGCATAGTATTTTCAATAGCTTCAGCGATTAAAGCTTTCACATCAAAAAATGATTCCGTGCTTATACAAACTCCGGTTTATTATCCGTTTCATTCATGCGTAAAGGTAAATGGTAGAAAACTTGTCAAAAATTCGCTTGTGTACTGCAATGGGAAATATATCATAGATTTTAAAGATTTTGAAAGAAAAATAACCACTAATAATATAAAATTATTTTTATTGTGCAGTCCACACAATCCGGTGGGTCGGGTGTGGACAAAAAACGAACTGCTGAAAATGGGCAAAGTTTGTCTAAAACATGATGTAATAATAGTATCGGATGAAATTCACTGCGATTTTATATTTAAAGGGTATGAACATACAGTTTTCGCAACACTCGGTAAAAAATTTTTAAACGACTCAATAATATGTACATCTCCAAGTAAAACTTTTAATCTTGCAGGACTTCAGATTTCGAACATTTTTATTGCTGATGAAGACAAAAGGCACAAATTTAAACTTGAAATCGAAAAAACCGGATACAGCCAGCTAAACACTATGGGAATCATCTCCTGCCAAAGCGCCTATGAAAATGACACTCGTTGGGTAGACGAATTAAATGAATATCTTCAAAATAATCTGGAATATATAAGGAATTTCATAAAAGAAAATATTCCGATGGTCAAACTTATAGAACCGGAAGGAACATATCTATTATGGTTGGATTTCAGAGGTCTAAAAATAACCGAAAGTAAATTGAAAAATCTTATCGCAAATGAAGCTAAACTACATTTGTCGTATGGAAAAGGGTTCGGCGTTGAAGGAAAAGGATTTTTTAGAATAAACATCGCATGTCCGCTTTCAACAATAAAAAAAGCTTTTAACAGGCTGAAAAATGCCATCTTAAATTATTAGAAAAAATTTGGGATTAGTCTTATAATTTCTGCACTAACACTCTTGCAAACTTCTCCTTTCCATTTATATACGGAATATATCGTTTATCTCTTATTATTTTATATCCTTTTTCCAATAACCCGTTTAGTATCGGA
>JAITIP010000034.1 GCA_031279415.1 Candidatus Endomicrobium procryptotermitis
AATATATGGGTAAATGATAATATAAGCATAGCGCCATATGGACATATAAAGAGTGGATATGTGAGGAATTATTCATCAAGAGAAAAAGGAAGAGCCGGAGCAAATATAGAGATATATGATGACAGCTATTTAAGAATTGAAGGAAAACTCGGAGCCGGCATAAATTATGCGATAAACAGATTGAACTCTTATGCCAGAATATCTGTAGGATATGTAATGGCAGGAGACAGAGCTGAATACTCTGGAGAATTTTTAGACAGCGGCGAAAAAATGGAAATATGGGGAACGGAAAGCGGGAAAATATCTGGGGGAATTGGCTTTGGTATAGAATATAAAATAACAAATCAGTGGAGTATATATGCAAATATAACAGGAAATACTTTTCAAAAGGGAAAAGAATATTATGGGAACATAGGAATAAATTACAGTTTTTAATTATAATATTAGCGCAAATAAATGAATTAAAAAAATAAGCAGTTTGTATGAAAAAGAGCCTGACATAAATTTATGTCAGGCTCTTAAATTATAAAAGTTATAAAAATTACCACTTTATATTACTTATTCTTTTGACAGCCTCTTTAATTCTCGAAACTCCTACGGTCAATGCAAATCTTATGTACCCTTCGCCGCTTTTTCCCATCCCGTTTCCGGGAGTGCATACGATTGCAGCCTCTTCAAGAAGTTTTGAAACTGTTTGGGCTGAAGTATAGCCTTTTGGCGTTTTTGCCCATACGTAAAAAGTGGCCTTCGGTTCAATTACTTCCCAGCCTATATCTCTCAACCCACCGACCAAAGTGTCTTTTCTTTCTTTATAGACTTTTCTATTTTCTTTAACACATTCCTGCGAAGAAGTCAAAGCACTAATGGCGGCTTCCTGAATTACCTGAAAAGCGCCCGAGTCATAATTATCTTTTACTGTTGCGATTCCTTTTACTATATCCTTATTTCCGCACAACCAGCCTATACGCCAGCCCGTCATATTGTACGTTTTTGACAAAGAGTGAAATTCCACACCCACATCTTTTGCTCCAGGATACTCCAGAAAGCTTTTCGGCTTATCATTTTCATCATAAAAAATTTCAGAATAAGCAGCATCTGCTGCAACTATTATGTCGTTCTTTTTTGCAAAATCTATAAGTTTGACGTAAAATTCATCAGAGGCCATAGCCGATGTCGGATTGTTCGGATAGTTGACAAATATTATTTTCGCTTTTTTTACCACATCTTTTTCAATCGCGTCCAAATCAGGCATAAAACCGTTTCTTTCAAGGAGCGGCATAAAGTAAGGAACGCCGTCCGTAAAAATCGTCCCTGTAGTGTAAACAGGATATCCAGGCTCTGGGATAAGAACTACATCTCCGGGATTTATAAAACCAAGAGGCAAATGACCTATGCCTTCTTTTGAACCTATTAACGCGCATATTTCGGCTGCGAAATCTAAGTCCACGTTAAATCTTTTTTTATACCACAAAGCCACCGCTTTTCTGTAAGAAACCATTCCCGCACCGAAAGGATATTGGTGATTAGCAGGTTTTGTCATTGCCTGCTGTCCTGCTTCTATTATGTGTTTGGGAGTCGGCATGTCAGGATCCCCAACGCCTAACGATATGATGTCGGCTCCTCTTTCCATGGCTTCTTTTTTCTTCTTATCTATTTCGACAAAAAGATACGGCGGAAGTTTTTTCAATTTTTCATTGTAACGTATTTCCATTTAATGCTCCCGTATTTAAATTTATGAATATAATTCCTTTTAAAAAAAATTAAAGCGAGCAAGTCTAAAATTTTCTCATTTTAAATCAAAAAACTTTATCGGTGTAAAGACTACACAATATATATTGTCAGTTATTTTAATCCTAGAACGTCCTGCATATCGTACAGACCCGGGTCTTTTCCTATAATCCATTTTGCCGCCCTTATAGCGCCCGCTCCAAAATTGTTTCTTGACTGAGCTCTGTGAACCAATTCCAATCTTTCGCCTATTCCTGCAAAATAAACTGTATGTTCTCCCACTATGTCACCGCCTCTGACGGAAAAAACACCTATTTCGTCTTTTTTTCTTTCACCAAGCACTGTTTTTCTGCCGTATATGCCGACTTCATTAATATTGCTGCCTATGGCATTCGCAGCAATCTCAGACAGCATAGTCGCGGTGCCAGAAGGGGAGTCCTTTTTTTTATTGTGATGCAGTTCAACCATTTCAATATCATAATCTGGAACCAATTTTGCTACATATTCCACAAGTTTAAACAAAATATTGACTCCGACGGACATATTAGGCGATAAAACTATCGGTATTTCTTTGGAAACTTTGACAATTTTTTCTTTTTGTTCTGCAATAAATCCCGTTGTGCCTATCACTGCTGGAATTTTATACTTTTTTGCAAGTTCCAAATTTTTTAAAGCATTATCAGGATTAGTAAAATCAATCAACACTTCCGTATCAGCCAAAACTGTTTCAATAGAAGATGCCGGAATAATCGCTGGTGTCCCCGCTCCTATTGCCGGACTTGAGTCATATTCAACGCCCGCACAAATCTGAACCGCTTCATCAAACTTCGCTATGCCCAATATCGATTGTCCCATTCTTCCAGCCGCACCACATACAGTAATTTTCATTGCAACCTCCTACAGTTTACTTCAAAAGCCCGAAATCTTTCATAGCTTTCTCTAATTTAATTTTATTTGACGCTTCCATCTCGCACATCGGAAGTCTTAATTCAGGAGAACATATTCCCAATAAAGCAGCGGCTGTTTTTATGGGTATAGGGTTTGTTTCAATAAAAATGGCTTTTACTAAAGCAAGCAGAGAGTAATGAATTTTGACGGCCTCTTTAATATTGCCGTGTTCGAAAGCTTTTACCAAAGAAACAACTTCTGCCGGAACTATGTTTGACAAAACCGAAATAATTCCACAGCCGCCTATTGAAAACAAAGGAAGAGTAAGAGCATCGTCGCCGGAAATCAAATCAATTTTCGGGACAAGCGCTTTTATAGCGCTCATCTGGTCAAGTGAACCTGAAGCTTCTTTTACGCCGACAATATTTTTACAATCTTTAAAAAGTTTCGCTATGGTCGCAGGTTCGATATTAACCGAAGTTCTTCCTGCTATATTATATAACACTATTGGAATGTTTACCGCATCCGCCACGGCCTTATAATGCAGATATAATCCTTTTTGCGTAGGCTTATTATAATATGGAGAAACCATTAAAGCACCATCGCAGCCGACCTTTTTTGCAAATTTTGTAAAATGTATGGCTTCGTCTGTAGAGTTTGAGCCTGTACCGGCAAGAACTTTCATTTTACCTTCGGACTGTTTTACACAAAATTCAATTACAGCTTCATGTTCTTCATAAGACAAAGTAGGCGATTCGCCCGTAGTTCCGCACGGAACAATACCATCAATTCCGTTTTTGCACTGATTTTCTATTAACTTACCAAACGCTTCAAAATCGACTTCACCATCTTTAAACGGCGTAATTAATGCAGTATATACTCCAGAAAACATAAACCCTCCGGGATCATCTATCTTAAATTTTTACAACGCCTTCAAAAGCTGTTATGGCAGGTCCTTCAAGAATAACACCAGTTATTTTACCCGAATCATTTTTATAAGAAACCGAAAGTCTGTCTCCACCTCTGGCTATAATATTTACCGGAGATTTGGCAAACCCTTTAAGCCCTGCTATTATAGCCGAAGCTATAATTCCCGTACCGCAAGCCAAAGTTTCGTCTTCAACGCCCCTTTCATAAGTGCGCACAAGAATAGTGTTATCTTTATCTTGTGTGGCTTTGACAAAATTTACATTCGTTCCGTCCGGAGCAAAAAGAGCGTGATATCTTACCGCTCTGCCGTATTTTACAATTTCGACCTTTTCAATATCATCGACAAAAATAATGACATGCGGAACTCCGGTATTTATAAAGTCCACTTTAAAAGTCACATCTTCGACATCAACTTTTATATCGGTTTTTAAATCCTTCGGCTCATACAGATCAAGCTTGACTTTGTCATCTTTTAATATCTCGGCAGTTATTATTCCGGCATCCGTTTCAAAAACCATAGTTTCTTTTGCCGCGCCGATGTCATAAGCAAATTTTGATATGGATCTTCCTCCGTTACCACACATTGAAGCGTGAGAACCATCAGAATTAAAATATTTCATTTTGAAATCGTATTTGCCGCTTTTTTCTATCAAAATGAGTCCATCCGCTCCTATAGAATATTTTCTATCGCACAACTTTCTGGCAAGGCATGGATAATCTTCGGCGGAAATAATATTTTTCCTGTTATCTATCAAAACAAAATCATTTCCCGCAGCCGTAAGTTTTGAGAAATTTATTTGCACTTTGGCTCCCTGAAGTTTGGAAAACTTAAATGGTATATTAGATAACCGCAGTTAATGATGCCAAACTTCTTATTTTCTGTTATATTTCATTTAAAATCAAATCTTTATATGTTGCTCTTTTTCTTATAAGTACGGCTTTTTTACCATCTACCATAATTTCCGCAAGCAAAGGCCTTGAATTATATTCCGATGACATCGACGCACCATAAGCACCAGCACATTTTACTAAAATGAGTTCTCCCTGTCGCAAAATAGGAAGCATTCTATCTTTGCCCATAAAATCTCCACTTTCACATATCGGGCCGACAACATTGGTTTTAATTTTTTTGGCACTTGTCTTTTTTAGCGGAATAATTTCATGATATGCCTCATAAAGCGTCGGCCTTATCAAATCGTTCATACCAGCATCCGTTATAAGAAAACTTTTGTCTCCAGAAATCTTTCTGTAAATAATTTTAGCTAAAAGATGTCCCGCATTTCCGATAATAAAACGGCCGGGCTCAAAAATAAATTTTGTGTTTTTATCAAATATTTTAAAAAGCTCGTCGGTCAGCAGCTTTGGATTCAAGGCTTTATCCTGTGATGAATATTTGATGCCGATACCCCCGCCGCAATTTATATATTCCAGAACTATGCCCGCCTTTTTAAGTTTATCAGTAAGGTTTTTTATTTTTTTTGCCGCCAATATAAAAGGTGCAATATCTAAAATCTGTGAACCTATGTGGGTGTGCACGCCGACAGCCTGTATATTGTCCATCTTAGAAGCTATAAGATAGGCTTCAAAAGCTTCTTCATAAGGAATGCCGAATTTTGTTCCTTTTTTACCGGTTACTATATATGAATGGGTATCTGGATCCACATTTGGATTTACCCTGAAAGCGATTTTTGCTTTCATTTTAAGTTTTTTGGCAATTTTGTCTATGGCTTCAAGCTCCTCGTAAGATTCTACGTTAAACATTAATATTTTGCTTTTCAAGGCATATTCTATCTCTTCGGCTGTCTTGCCGACTCCGGCGTAAACTATTTTTGAAGGATTAAATCCGGCGTTAATGCATCTGAAAATTTCACCACCAGAAGTAGTGTCTGCGCCAGCCCCTTGATCTGCAAGAATTTTCAAAATACGGCCGTTCGAATTTGTTTTACAGGCAAAACAAATAAGACTTTCTCTATTGTTTAAAGCCTTCCGATAATACCGAAAATTGTCTATTATTTGATTTTTGGAATAAACATAAGCGGCGGTCCCGTACTTTTTCGCTATAGATGACAAAGGTGTTTGTTCTATATAAAGTTCATTTTTTACAAATTTAATCATTTTGCTTTTCCTTTTATGTTAATTATTTCTTTATTAATTTATAATGATACAAAATAGAGTTATCTGCTGTCAAAATATGTTGCGGACAATTTTTATTTATCGCTTTTTGTTAAAAAATCCAGCATGCGCTGCGACTGCTGTTTTAAAAAAGGTCTTTTTGATTTTAAAACGGCATTTGAAGCATATCTTCTGGCTTCATATAATCTGCCTTTTTTATACGCTATTGACGCAAACATCATATCAACTACAGCCGTGTACGAATTTATAAGGTTTGCTTTTTTGAGCATTTCTTCCGCTTTATCCATATCGCCGTTATCGAGATATATGGCGGCAAGATTAACACAAGCGGCAAAGTTATTAGGATCAGCTTCTACAGCGGAAAAAAACTGTTCTTTGGCTTTTGGGACATTTCCCGTTTCTGCATACAAAAGTCCGGATAAAAGATAAAGGTCGGAATCAGCGTGTTCTTCTATAAAATCGTCCACCAGCATTATCGCTTTTTTATAATTGTTTAAATTTTTATAGCATTCTGAAAAATTCGCGATTATCTCTTTATCATAATAAGAAGGCGAAACACTTTCATAATATTTTAACGCCGTCGAGTATTTTTTTTGCCAGAAATAAATATCGCCGAGCTTTCTTTTCGCATAATCGGAATTTTTATCTAAATCAAGAATATCCTTAAAACACTGTTCAGCCAACCCGTAAAGATTGCTCTGAAGAAGAATGTCTCCTATTTTGCATCTTATGTTATTATTTTTTTTATATAAAGACAAAGCACTTGAATAATATTCGATGCTTTCATTATAAGATTTTTGCGCTGCTTCAATGTCTCCGAGTTTTACAAAATATTCGGCCTTCTTTTTTTTCGAAGGTTTCATCTCGATAAGAACCAAATATATATCGACCGCCATCCTATACGCTTTATTTGAAAAAAACATTTCAGCATATTCTTCATAAAGCGCTATTATATCTTTTTTTTTGCGCGCTTCATCAATTTTTAAAGACAGTTCGTTCATTTTATACACTATCTCTTCTTCGCTCATTCCCGTTTCGGAAATGCTTGCGCAATAAGAATAAGAAAAAAATATGAATATAAAAAATATTGACACGGCTGTTTTATTCAATCAAATACACCTCTTGCGTTTTATTTATAATCGTCATTTTTATATCTTTTAAAGACTCTCTTGCCGCGGCAAAACCTTTGTCTATGCTCTGATAAGCATGACCTAAGTCCGTAGCCAACATTTCTCCAACGTCGGGTCGGATTATGGCATCCGACAATGAAAGATTTTCTCTATCCAAAGTTCTTCCCTGAATGTAAATGGCCTGCATAAGAGTGGTAAAAACATTTGTTGTGGTATTTTTCGTTATGTCCGCAGATACAGGAACGGCGATAATAACATCCGGATCAAAAAGCTTTGCAACACCCACAGGAACATTGTCCACAAGTCCTCCATCAACCAAATACCTCTGTTTGTATTCTACAGGCTTAAAAAACCCGGGCAAAGTTGAACTTGCCCTGGCTGCAAAAGCGACGCTGCCGTTTTTTAAAAGCACTCTTTCTCCGGTATGTAAATCAGTAGATACGCAGACGAGAGGGATTTTAAGCTGTTCGAAACGCAAATCACCGATATTTTCTTTCAGAAAATTTTCTATCTGTGCGTTTGAAAGAAGTTCTTCCGAAAGAAGCATCGATATTATTGATGTAGCACTAAAATTCGATACGGATTTCCAGCTTATGTCTTTTGCCAGCTCTTCCACTTTGTCCATAGAAATTCCAGCGCAGTAAAAAGCTCCTATTATGGAACCTACGCTTGTGCCAACAACCAAATCTACAGGTATCTTTTCCTCTTCAAAAACCCTGAACACTCCTATATGTGAAAAGCCTCTTGCTCCACCGCCGCCTAAAACTAAAGCAGTTTTAGGCCTTTGGCCGGTTTGGAGTTTTTTTACTTTGTTCCACAGCATGTTAACCATAAAATCTTCTTCGTTAAATTCAAAAACGGAAGAAGCAAAACAGTGTGAAAATAAAAAAAACGATAAAAAAATTAAAAGTATTTTTTTCATTGCAAATAATACCTAAAAGGAATCAAGCTGAATGCCTATGGCAAGTTCTAAAGCATAATAACTGCTGTTGAGGTTGTAAATTATGTCAAGTTCGTTTTCGTCGTAGTCGGGTTTTGTCGCGTCTTTCTCGGACATTTCGGCTTTAAAATATTGTTCTTTCCAAAATTCATATTCCATAAACGCCTTATGCGTCTGAAGTTTTATCTGTTCTTCAATTTTAGATCTCTTAAGAGTAGTCCCTCTTGCGTTGATTTTACCCTGCCTGACTCTCGAAAAACTTCCGCCTCCATCAAAAATTGGGAGATTTGCGTTTATCGAAACATACCAACTGCTCTCATCGCCTATGACTCTGTCGCCCAGCCACTCCTGTCCAACTCCAACCGAAATCATCGGGAACCTCTGCATAGATAATAAATTTACCATCAGTCCGTCTATGGACTCCTGTGCCTGCGTAGTTTGCATTTCCGGCCTGAACTGATACGCCCACAACATGCATTGATTCAAATCGAATTTTTTGATTTTAGCGGCAAAAACTCCTTCGATTTTCACCGTAACGTCAAGTTCAAGCCCGATGGCGTACAAAAGATTTAAAATTTCTTTCTCATAATTCAATTTCATAATATCAACTTTTTTTTGAATTCCATAAGTTTCGGCCGCAGATTTATTTTTCAAATTTTCAAGCTGTTTTAAAAGCAATGCGTATTTTTCTCTGTACATAAGACAAGTGTTAAAAACGGTTTTAACTTTATTAATTACATTATTCTTTACGGCGTTTGCTTCATTTTTAACTTTATTCATATTCATTTCGGCAAGTTTGTTTGTAGTCTTGATTCTGCCGCCGGCATAAATACTTTGCAATACAGATAAACGCGTGGAAAAATAAATATCTTTGTTTTCTCCTGGCAGATATACTGGAACAGGGGACAATTGTCCCGCCAAGATAAGCGGTTCCATATTATTGAAGCGCGAAGCATTCAAATTCAAATCTATTTTAGGAAAATACAAAGACTGCGATTCTTTTATGCGCTGCTGAGCGAAATCTATGTTTTGAGAATGGATCAATATATCGTGATTTATATTGACAGCAGTTTGCACGCTTGACTCTTCGGTCAATATCTTTTCATAACCGATGGAATAAGCAAGCTGCGAAATAAAACATACTGCAAGTAAAATAAAAGCCTTTTTCATTTTTCCTTCTTAAGAAGATTTTTCATTGATTTTATCTGTCTTTCTACGGATTTTCTCGAAGTCGCACCGTAAGAAGTTTTCATTTCAACAATATTCTTAAAATCTATATATTTATAAATGTCCATCTTAAATGCCGGATAACGTTTGGGATAAAATTTATTGTACTCGTGGAGTGTCAGTTCGTTTAGAGTTTTCGAATTTTTAATACAATACGAAACTATCTCTTTTACCACGCCGTGCGCTTCCCTGAATGGAACGCCTCTTCTGGCGAGATAATCGGCGATCTCCGTAGCTGCAATAAAACCTTTTTCCATACTTTTTAAAGTGTTTTCTTTAACGAATTTCATTCCAGAAACCATTTCACAGGCGACTTTCATGCACATTTTTATATTGTCACAGACATCAAAAACCGAAGGCTTGTCTTCTTGCAAATCTCTGTTATACGTCAAAGGAAGAGCTTTGATAATCGTAAGCAAAGCCATCAGAGCACCGAAAATTCTTCCCGATTTGCCTCTTATGACTTCTGCACAGTCCGGATTTCTTTTCTGCGGCATTATTGAAGAACCTGAAGTAAATTTATCGGCTATTTTAATGTAAGCAAATTCTGGATTCATCCACAAAATTATCTCTTCGCAAAACCGCGTAAGATGAACGGCCAGCATCGAAACACAAAATACGAATTCGACTGCGAAATCTCTGTCGCTCACTCCATCAAGAGAATTTTCACATACACCGCCAAATCCCAACAGTTTCGCCGTAAAATGTCTGTCTATTTTAAACGACGTTCCGGCAAGAGCCGCACTTCCTAAAGGGGAGATATTTATTCTTTTGCGGCAATCATAAAATCTTTCTTTATCTCTTTGCACCATATATGCATAAGCCATAAGATGATGAGCCGCCGATATCGGCTGTGCAGGCTGCAAATGCGTAAAGCCAGGCATTAGCACATCAATATTTTCCTGTGCTTTTTTCACAATAATTCTTTGAAACTCTTCTATGAGATTAATACAGCTATCCGTTTCTTTTCTTAAATAAATCCTTAAATCCGCAGCGGCTTGATCGTTGCGACTTCTGGCCGTATGCATTTTTCCGCCGACAAGACCTATCCGCCTGATAAGCTCTTTTTCTACAGCAAAATGAATATCTTCCTCTTTCGGCAGCTGCCGACCTTTTTGCAAATCTCTCAAAATAGACTGCAATCCAGAAATGATTCGTTTTCCTTCCGAAGATTTAATTATTTTAGTTTTGACGAGCATTTGTACATGAGCAATAGACCCCATTATATCGGCTTCGGCAAGCCTGCCGTCAAAAGAAAAAGAGCCGATAAATTGTTCAAAATTGAGTTTGTTCATTAATGACCTCTATAAATAAGATTTTATAATTTATATATTGTTTTGTAAAATAGCCATAATACAAAATGGCGCCGGTTTAATTTCTTTTAAAGCGGCGCCGTAATGCTTTACCATATTTTTAAGGTTTTATTTCTTTCTCATTAAAGCCTGAACTTTTATCGGCAAGCCGAATAAATTGATAAATCCTTCGGCGTCTTTTTGATTATAAATTTCGTCTTTTTCAAAAGTGGCAAGCTCTTCCCAGTACAGAGAATATTTTGCCTGTCTTGAAACTGGAATTATATTGCCTTTGTAAAGTTTCAATTTTATTTCTCCAGTAACATATTTTTGAGTGCTGTCGATAAAAGCGTCCAGAGCTTCTCTTAAAGGAGAAAACCACAATCCGTAATAAGTAAGTTCGGCCCATTTATGCGCAAGTTCCTGTTTAAAATGAAAAGTATCTCTGTCTAAAGCTAATTCTTCAAGTTCTCTGTGAGCGGCATATAAAAGCTTTGCAGCAGGAGATTCATAAACTCCCCTTGATTTCATGCCGACAAGCCTGTTTTCAACCATATCGGTTCTTCCTATGCCATTTGCTCCGGCGATTTTATTCAAATAAGAGACCAATTCGACAGGCTCGGTTTTTTTGCCATTTATGGTAACAGGAATACCTTTTTCAAATCCTATTTTTATATATGTCGGCTTATTTGGGGCTTTCTGCGGAGAAACAGTCATCTTAAACATAGATTCATCATACTCGTTTTTCATATCTTCCATCACTCCGCCCTCATAAGAAATATGCCACAGATTGGCATCGGAAGAATAAGGTTTTGCTTTTGTCACGGTAATCGGAATGCCTCTTTTTTTAGCGTAATTCATCGCGTCTTGCCTTGAACGTATATTCCATTCTCTCCACGGCGCTATAATTTTCACGTTCGGTATCAAAGCTTTAAATGTAAGTTCGAATCTTACTTGATCGTTTCCTTTGCCCGTTGCTCCGTGACATACAGCGTCGGCCTTTTCTTTTTTTACGATCTCTGCGATTTTTTTCGCGATGACTGGTCTGGCCAGAGAAGTTCCGAGATAATATTTATTTTCATACAAAGCGTCGGCCTTTACGGCTTTGTAAATGTAACCCGTTACGAACTCTTTTTTCGCATCAATTATATAAGATTTTGATGCGCCTGTTCTTCTGGCTTTTTCATTCAATCCTTTCAGCTCTTTGCCCTGACCCACATCCACACAGCACGCTATGACTTCGCATTTGTAATTTTCTTTTATCCACGACAGAATAATGGACGTGTCAAGCCCGCCGGAATAAGCCACCACTACTTTTTTGATGTCTGCCATTTTAGCGCTTCCTCCAAAATTTTTATTGCCAAATCTATATTTTTTTTTGTTATCGTAAGCGGCGGCAAAAACCTTAAAACCGTATCGTGTGTACAGTTGATTATAAGTCCTTTTTTAAGGCAGTAAGAAACTATTTCTTTTCCCGGAACTCCGAGTTCTATCCCCATCATAAGTCCCATTCCCCTTATTTCTTTGATAAGCAGATATTTTTTACCGAGTGCTTCAAATCTGAGATTCAAATATTTTGACAAATCCACCACTTTTTTTAAAAAACCGACGTTTATTATTTTCAAAGCCGCCAATGCCGCGGCGCAGGAAACAGGATTTCCTCCAAAAGTCGAACCGTGGTCGCCGTACGTAAACGCTTCGGCGCACTTTTTTCCGGCGATAGCCGCTCCGAGCGGAAGCCCATTCGCCATGGATTTCGCCAATGTCACTATATCCGGCTTTATACCATAATTTTCAAAAGCGTAAAACTTTCCGCTGCGTCCCATGCCGCATTGTATTTCGTCAAAAATCAATAACAGATTATTTTTATCGCAAAGAAGTCGAAGCTCTTTTATAAATTTTTTATCAGCTGTAAAAAGACCGCCTTCGCCCTGCACAAGTTCAATTATTACGGCAACGGTTTTTTTGTTTATAAGTCTTTTTACGGAATCTATATTATTGTATTGCGCAAAAACAAATTTTTCCTGAAGAGGCTTTAAATATTCATGAAATTGCATCTGTCCAGTGGCCGCCATCGTAGCCATAGTCCTTCCATGGAAAGAATTTTCAAAAGAAATTATTTCATAACGTCCACCGCTATTATAGCCAAACTTTCGGGCAAGTTTTATCGCACATTCATTTGCTTCCGCCCCGGAATTTGCAAGAAAAACTTTTCCTGCGGAAAAAGTCCTTTTCACAAGCTCTTCTCCAAGTTCAATCTGCGTGCTTGAATAATAGAGATTTGAAACATGCGCATACGAATCAAGCTGTTTTTTTATCGATTTAATCACGCTCTCATTACAATGTCCTAAATTGCAAACGCTTATTCCGGAAAAGAAATCCAGATATTTTTTTCCTTTATCGTCCCATATAAATGAGCCTTTGGCCTTTTTTACAACCAGATTGTTTCGTTTGTATGTGTGCATTAAATATTTATTTTCTTTTTGTATTATGTTCATTTCAGCCTTCTTTTATTTTTTTATAACTGTTCCGTAAATATTCTTTATGCCTTTCGATCCTTCGGCAATCCAGACTTCTTTAACGCCTTTTCGCACAGAATTGTCGCAGCCTTTTATTTTTGGTATCATTCCGCCGTTTACGGTTCCATTCTTAATTAAAGGAGCAATATCTTTTATTTTTATTTCTTTTATGGTCTTTTTATTCTTATCCAAAACTCCCGCTGCATCGGTTAAGAACACAAGCTTATCTGCTTTAAAAGCTATGGCTATAGCGGTTGCCAGAGTATCGGCATTGACGTTCATCGCGTTTGCTCTGCTGTCGGATGCTATTGAAGCTATTACGGGAAGAAATCCTGCCTTTATAAGCGTTTCTATAAGCTTTTTATTGACTTTTATCGGCTCTCCGACAAAACCTAATTTTTTTATCCGTCTGCATACAACGCTGTTACCGTCTTTTGCAGAAAAACCTACAGCAGCAACTTTATTTTTTATAAGTCCGCTCGTTAAAACTCTGTTTACTTTCCCGCACAGTGCCATTTCGACGACTTCAAGAGCTGATGCGTCGGTAAATCTGAAACCGTTCACAAATTTGCTTGTTATCGAAAATTTCTCCAAAAGCAAATTTATTTCGGGTCCGCCTCCGTGTACGAGTATTATATTTTGCCTTTGCGAAATTTCGGCCAGCTCTTTTAAAAACTTTCTCTGTACAGATGGATTTTTAGTTAAACTTCCTCCGAATTTCACCACAGTTAATTTTTTCATTTTTTTCCTTCTCACTGTTAAACCCTTTCGGCCAAACAGACAGAATTTTTACATTTCAATTTGAAACCACAGTTTCCACATTTTGACGTATTCGGACTAAAATCGTCATCCATTATTTTTTCGGCAGTTTCCAAAGCCAAATTTATGCCATTTTCTATTTCTTCGTGCGAACGTTTCGTATAAATCTTTATGTTATCGGACAAAAAATATGCCGATATTTTATCAGGCATAAAACCGAACACATTTTTGCAAGCATAGACATAAAAAGTAAGCTGCAAATCGCTGTCCACTCTTTGCTGGTCCCATGCTTTAAGATGCGTTTTGTAATCCATTATCTCTTTAGTTCCATCGGAATACTCATCTATCCTGTCAATAATTCCTATAAATCTATATTTTCCGATGTTTGCATCAAAAGATTTTTCCGTATATAAAATTTTTATGTCCAAAACTGAAAAAGATTTAAAATAATTTTCAAGCATCAAGGTTCCGCGCCTATAATATTCAAAATTCTGCTGCGCAGTTGCAAAACCTTTATTTTCCCACGATTCGTCATAACATTCCATCAGACCCGACAAATCCTTTCCGCCGCGGCTGTGATATTTTTCAAGGGTTTTATGTATTATCTGCCCGAAAGTTATATCGGCATTCAGTGGAATATATTGATTATCTATATAAATGAGTTTATATTTATACGGACAAAACAAATACGTATTTATCCTAGAATAACTTATTTTAAAATCCGCCCTGTCAAACCCGTATTTCATTTTCAGGCCTATAAAAAGAAACTACTGTATCCCCGTATTTTTCTGTTCTAAATAAATCAAGCCCAGCGACGTTCCCCACTGACTCTTTAATATGTTTTTGTGTTATGATAATGGAATCCTTTTTTAAAATATCATATTTTACCGCATTTTTAAGAGTCGGATACGTAAGGGTAAGCGCTTTTTTGTCTCCATCTTTATACGGAGGTCCCATAAAAACTATATCGTATTTGCCGGCAATAAGTTCAAACTGTTTAATTACATTGCATCTTACTATTGCAGCTCTGTCATTATATCCACACATATTCACATTGTTTTTTATAAGTTTTAAAGATGCTTCGCTTATTTCGGCAAAAACACATTTTTTGGCCCCTCTGGAAAGAGCTTCTATTCCAACCGAACCAACGCCGGCAAACAAATCCAAAAAATCACAGTCTGGAAGTCTAAACTGAATGATATCAAAAACAGATTTTTTCATTCTTCCAAGCATCGGACGGATAGACAAATCGTCCTGTGGCAAGGTTTTCAGTATTCTCCCGCGGGCATCTCCTGCGATAATTTTTAAAGTCACTTATTATTCTCCGAAAACCTGCACGAATACTTTTCTGCTTCGGGGTCTGTTATCAAAATCGACTAAGATTATCTGCTGCCATGTTCCCAGCAGCAAAGATTTTGACGCTATGGGAATAGTTTTTGATGTACCTACAAGCGATGAGCGTAAGTGGGAAAAGCCGTTGCCGTCATGCCATTTTTCGTCATGGCCGTAAACGCCTTTTTCTGGAGCAATGATTTCAAGCGCTTTGCGAAAATCCGATATTAATCCAGTCTCAAATTCAAGAGTAGTTACCGCCGAAGTGGAGCTTGACACGCTTATTGTAACCAAACCATTTTGTACCCCTGAACGCGAAACAATCCTTTTAACATCATCAGTAATATCAGAAATATCCGTATATCCTTTAGTTTCACGGCTGATATATTCAGAGTAAATCATAATCTTTCCTCATAAAAATTCTTTGAAAAGGCAAGAAAATAGGCAGGTTTCCAAAACCTTTGTCCGCCCCGTTATTGCAACATGGAGCAATTATACATAAATTATAAAAAAAAGGCAAAAATATCAGTATCTGACTTCAATCTTCACAGGCACTTAATATTGCGGCTTGAAGATGCAATGTCTTGACGGACTTATAAAAATTAAACTATTAAAAAACCGCAGAGCTTTGTTAAGAAGCTCTGCGGTTTTTATTTTTTATTATTTTATCCCCACCAATTATGCTGCCGCTGCCACCGCTCTGGCATTCCTAAGCATTGGACTCAATGCCACCGCAGCTTCACCTCCCCTCATCCCTGCCGATATCATCTTCAGTAACTCTTCATTCTTCTCAAATATATCAACAGGCTCTTTCTTCTCCAACTCCATCTTTAGCTTCTCTATATCTATCTTAAACTTTCCCATTGTCATAATATTATCCTCTATACTCACTTCCTTAGCCATCGTAGCCATCGCTTCCGCTACCACATACCTATTAACTTTTACCTCCCTCGGCATTAACCCTTGCAGCCTTTCCACTCCTTCCTTGTCTTTTACCTCATTTATCAGCCTCTTTACCTCTTTATCTTCCAACGACGCCATCAACATATCTCCCACCACTCTTATCAGCGCTATCTCTCTATCCCTTTCTTCCAATGTCAATTCCCCTTTTTGCTCAGAGGATATCGCCTCTCCTATCTTATTTATCGCCGCATTCGCTACTCCTTCTTTATTATATTCCCCTTTTTCCTTTTCCAACCCTAGATACTTTTCCATCTCCTCTACAGACGCAAACGCCACCACCGCTGCCAACACCATTATGTCTAACTCTTTACTACCACCCATATACCCCTGATCCTGCTCGGCATCCTTCATCTTTTCCCCTGCATTTACCATATCTCCTATTCTCGTATATCCATTTATAATCTCTTCAATCATATTTTTAACTACTACTTTAACATCATCATTGACTTTGCTTACAACTACTTCTATTGCCTCTTTTATTATCCTTGACGATGGCGCAGATAATACTTCTTTTATTATTCCCTTATTCTCCTCCATCACTTCTTCTCTTGCCAACACTTTGTTAAATCCTTTATCTACCAATTCTTCAAGCGTTCCCGCCTTTTCTTCCCCAGATTCTCTATATATCACTTTCCCATCTTCACCTATCTCCGTTATCGCTATAACATGCCCTATTTCTTTCTCCTCTTTTACCAGCAGTATACCTTCTCCTATTTTTATTGCTTTGCCCTCTATCAACTCTTTATTTATTTCTCCCAATACCAAATCTAATGTCTCCCTCGCCGCTCCTATCTTCACCAGCGGCACCTCTCCTTCTAACAACTCCTCTCCCGCCGCCAGCAGATTATCCTCTTTGTATTTATAATCGTTAGCTGATAACCCTAGCATTTTCTGCGCAAGTTCCTCGCTTATTTTCACACCAGGTATTGCATTGAACGCCATTATCAGACAATTTTCCATTATTCCTTTTTCTTCACTCGTTCCTTCCTCTGACGCCAACAAACCAGTAGTCTCCAGCACTACTTTCGCTGCCCCTTGCACCGCCGTTGCCGACTCGGGCAAGCTTTCTGCAAACGTTATCTCTTTTTCTATTCCTTCCTCTCTCTTTACCCCTGCGGTATACCCTTCAATTTTTTTGTTTTCCCCAGATTCATATATTCTTTTTATTTCCGTAACTTTTGCTTCTGCATCACTAAAATTATCATCTTTGTTGTATATTCTGTTAACCACGTCACTCATTCCAGCTTTCTGATAGAACTTGCTATCCTTTATAGTTGCTATAAGTGTATCAATAAACTCAGTATCCTCCAATACATTTAAACTTAATTCTACGGCAAAAATTTCATTTTTTAGTTTATCATAGTTACTTTTAATTTTACTAATTGCTTCCTCACTTAACAATTCCTTTAATACCAACCTTCTATACTCTTCTGACGGTAATGATGTTATATCAGCGTATGTCACCTTTTCTCCATTACTTTCTTTGTATTTTTTCACTAATTTATTAACGTATTCTTTAACTTTATCTTTTTTCGGCTTTGCAAGTTCGATTATTAACAAATTTTCATTAATTTTGCCAGCTTTTTTGGCGTCTTTATAATTCCTCTTAATATTTCTTATTTCTTCTTTACTAAAACCCAATTTTAATAAGCCATCATTATTTATTACCCCATTATCAACCAAACTTTTGATGGGAACTTTGCTCTTGACATATGCTGTCAACTCTTCCACATTTTTTTTGCCCACACCTTCTTGTTTGACATTATCCTCAAGTCCTCTGAATATCCCCGCAACTGTTTCTATCGTATGCCATTCTTTGCCTAATATTTGGCTCAAAGGCAAAGAATCTATCAATTCTTGGAATAATCCTTTTCCTCTGAGATCATATACTCTGCTGTTATACACTTCTTCGCTACTTCCATATTCTTCTATCAAATCTTTCATAAACTCATTAACGGCTTTATTAATATTATTTTTGTCTTCGCTGTATGCCTTGATATTTGCTTCTCTCTCTTTTGCATCCTTTGTATCCCTATATTTCTCAGCAGCCTCTTCATTAAGTTTTTTCTTAGCTTCTGCTTCAATCCCTTTCTTAGTCTTTTTGCCAAGTATTTCTTTTCTATTTGCCGCTGCTTTCTTCTTTTCTTTATCAGTCAACAGCAACTCTTTTAATTCCTTAGCGTTAAGCTCTTTCAGCGCTTTCATCTTTTCATCATCTTCCTCTTTTCTATTGGCTTCCTTCTGCAAGATCTTGTAATTTTTATCTATCAGTTTTATTTTCTTCTTTCCATATCCTAATGACTTCAACAATTTAACAGATACATTTTCTTTATCCAGTAAATTTCCAATAACAGATCTTTCTTTGGCAAATGACAGCACCTTATCTACAATATTTTCCTCTTTAATATCTTTCAAATTATTAAACATCTCCGAAACTTTATTTCCTGATATCATTTTATGCAAAATTTCCAATCCTGCTTCTGTCTTATCCACTCTATTTTTATCAGATGATTTAAGCTCGCTCGCTATCTCAATCATATCATTTAATGTTAACTCGTTAAACAATACAATCTCTATCTTCTCTTCTGTAAACTTATACGCTCTATATGCATATTTGTAATCTTTGCGACCTTTATCCCCTTTCGACTGTTCAATGGTTTCAGCATATTTATTCAACGCACTATCTAGTTTCATCTCGACAGAATCCGACATTTCTTCTTTGTATAAATATTCTGCCGCTTTCTGTAGCTGTTTAGATTTCAGTCTGCCAAGACTGCCTATTATCTCCTTATTTATAGCTTCAATCGAATGATAGCCACTCAATCTTGAGGCTTGAGCGGACGGCACAATGTCAAGCTCTATCAAAAGAACGAATCCCTCTACAACTTTATCCTCACTGTTTAATATTTTAAGCGACAACTTGTTTACTTCTTCTTTTGTTACTCCCTTTTCTTCAGACAGCTTTTCGACATTGGCATCTATTCTATTTTTATCCAATCCGACTTCATCCCAAATCTCTTTCGGCAGACCATAGATTAAATATTCACTCAGGCTCATCATCTGCAATGTCTTCTCTATATATCCATCTACATCATCTTCTACAATACTGATAATTTTACGTGTATCGGATATTTTACTCAACATCAAATTAAGATTATTTCTTAATATGGATATGAGAGTATTCCTTATATCCTCATCAAACTTGTTTAATATCTTAGAAGAGTTAAGCCATTCTTTTATCTTACTGTTATTTGCTTCTATTTTTTCTACATCTAATTTTTCCGATTCCAACACAGCCCTGACACCTTCATCTTTCAGATTTATATCGTCATACCTAAGTGTTTTTATGCCTGTATTGATGTTATCTAGTATTTTTCTGACTTCATTATTTGTATCTGTTTGTGTCTTCCTTAAGTTTTCTAATTTTTGCTCTTTCGACTTGAGATCTTTTTTCAAAATTTTTAATTGTTTTTTGAGAAGCCTCAGCGTCTCCTGCTGCGCTTCTTCTAATTCTTGCTCAGCTTTACCTTTCTTGTTTATAATATTATCCAACGAACTGGATAAGCGAATAGCTCTTTCTATCGACTTTTGAATTACAGGCTTGTTTTCAGTTTTATTTGTATCGGCTTGTTCAACAGTATCAGTTGCTAAAGTTTGAGCTTCTTTAAATAATTTTTCTATTTTATCCAACTCTTTATTTAATGCCAGTCTGAGCGAAGCTCTTTTATTATTCTCCTTATTTCTTTGAGCATTAATTTCGTTTACTTTTGTGTCTATTTCTTTTTTGTATAAGTCCTTAAATTTATTATCAAAATCTTTTGCTGTTTTTATATCTTTTACTTTTTGTGATATTTTCTTTTCTATTTTTATCTTTTCAAGCTGCCCAATTTTATTGTCGCTGATTTTTACCTCAGCTGTAACTGTTTTTTTCGCCTCCAGCATGATTTCTTTTTCAGCAGCTTTTTTTATATAGTTTTCCGCTGCTGTTCTAATGTTCTCTTCAATTATTTCCGACCCTCTACTATCCTCACCGCCAAGCTTTTCTAACTCTGCTAAATACATCTCAATTTTCTTCTGTGCAGCTCTTGCTGTTTTACTATTGCGCTGTGCATCTTTTAGAGCTTTTTGGGCAGTGGAAATACCATCTTTCGCCTTCTTATGTGACTCTGAATTATAATTTTTTATTTGGCTATCTAATTTATCTATTTGATTCTTATTCTCGCTCATGCCCTTTTCAGTCTGTTCAATATTCTTTTTATTTTCTTCCAATTTTTCAATTGATATCTTTTCTAAAGTATTTTTTACATTCTTTTGTTCCATTTTTATTTTGTCTATAAATCTCTCGGCAAAACCTTTGTTTGCAAGTTCTGCAAAATTCATATTTTCCATAAATTTAGCGGCAACAATAGGAGCTACACCCTCCTTTTCCAAATATTCTCCCAACTTCTTGATATTTTCCAATACAATTTCATCGTCTATTTTGACGACTTCCAATGCTTTTTTAAATGCCGTTCCCTCTTCTTTAACGCCTGTTTCATCTGCAGCGACCTGCTGCCTCATTTTGTCTTCAATGTCTCCCAGCCTTAATACTTTCCTTATCTCTTCTTTAATATTTTTAACATCAATCTTTCTTATATCTATCCTCCCACCGATTTCATATCCTTCTTTTTCAATATCATCAACTGCAGTTATAATATTGTCCGCATCCTCAACGCTTTTTACAGTAGGATTGACTATAAACAAAATCAGTTTAAGATTCTCTTTCTCACTTCGTTTGCCTTTGACTTCTCCCGCTATATCTCTCGCTTCTCTCATTGAAATGAGTTTCTCATTCAAGAAATTCAGCTGAATTTCTTCCCGCATTTTAGGTTCCATTTTTGCTTTCAGCCTATTAAGCAGCAGATACATCTCTTTGTCCGATTTTAACCTTGGTATGTTTATTTTCCCTAAATTGGCAAATATGTTAACCTTGCTTAACTTCTCAAGCATACCATTGTTCAACCTCTTCGGAATAAATCCCATCGACATAAAGCTTAACCCCATCATCAATCCCATAGGCAACGACACCCAAGGCAATAATGACATCAATAAACCGATTACAATTCCTGACCCCTTCAATGCCATTCTTGCCGCGCGTTCAGATGTTGTCTCTAACATTATATTTTGTGCTTCCACGTAATCACCTCTGCGAACTGCCTCATCTAATTTCGAAAAATCATAATTGCGGCTAAACTTGACACCCTGCTTTTGGGCAGATTGATTTGCGTTAAAGAGAGTTTGATAATTATCAATTAATTGCCTGCCACCAAATTTGATATTTCCTAAATCATCATATTGTAATGAAGCAAGTAAAGCTTCAGGAATATTCACATTGCCTTCTGTCAATACATTGCGTTTAGTTTTTGCGAAAGCAGTGTTTGCCTTATTAATTGCCCTTTGTGCCAATTTAAGTTTTATATTATAGAACATATATTCAATTTTCCCTTCAAGCGTGTTGAATGTTCCTTTTTCATGTTCTATTCTTATCTCATTCTTCAAATTTTCATATTTAGAATTTACAGATATGATTTCATCAACATCTTTTTTGATACTTTTGCCAAAATCAAATGTGCCTTTAGCATATTCCATTAACGCGTCTTTAAGATTTGTTACACTACTTATGCGTACATCGTCTGATTTCTTAGTCTCTTCAGCAACTATTGCATTAACGTTAAAAATATCGTCAAGAGTAATTCCCGTAGACGCATTACCTGTAAGAACTTCGACATTCTGCAATATCAATACTGTGTCCACCAGCTTCTCAAAATTATCGGCATCGTCTTTTTGCAGTTGAGTCTGAGGCAATAACGCATTAACAGCATAAAGCTTCTGATCAGCATTTTCTGAATTAATGGCTTCCTGCAAAGCCAAGGCTTGGCCAAACACAACGGAGCCAGCTTCACTGATCTCTGTTCCCGCATTATTAAATAATTTAAGCTTTTGCTCAGAAATACTTATTTTTTCTTCTAAACGTTTTATTTCCTCATTATTATTAGGTACTTCCTTAGCCTTAAACATATCGGACACTGCCTCTCTTTTCTCATCTACGAATTTCTTAACAAGGGCATCCTCTGACATATTAAGCCTGTCGGCAAGAATTTGTATATTTTTGACGTAATCCGTTATGCTTGCTTTATTTGAGCTTTCTTTAACACTACCGACGCTTTGAGCCACGACTCTATCTTCCGCGTCTTGTCCTTCCTTTGAAAATACGCGTTCGTTAAACAATTTAATATAACCGTTTGCAGAATAAATATCGCCGTCTCTTTCTCTCATCAACCTTTCTTCAACAGCGCTTTTATTTGCGTTTATTGTGTTTTTATCCGAAATAAATGTAACATGGATATTATATTTATTTGTGCCTTTGCCAGTTTCAAGTTGAGAATGTCTTGTTCCACCGGCACGTCCGACAAATTGTTCTATAGCAGATTTATAACTGAGATGCGGATCTATAGCCACAAGTTCGAGGAAATGAACGTTATCTTTGAAGTTAATATCAACACCTCTGCCGATTTGCTCATAAGTCCCTATAAAAAATCTTCTGCTGCCTTCATTCTTGGCAAGAGTATTCCCATCGGCTTTTGACATAGTAGTGTCAAACCAAGCTATTTCTTTTTCGCTTTCTTTATCTATAAAACCCGTAAGTTCGCCAAGCTTTTTAAACATATCTATTTTTGTCTGAGAAGGCATTCCGACAATTAGACCGGAATTCTTATATAACATTGTTGTAAATATCGGATTAAAAACCTCTAATACCGTATTGGCAGCTTTAAGAGTAGTTCCTTTAAACGAACCGTCTTTACCTTTATCTATATTTATCTCCACACTTTCCATTTTCATATCTGAAGCAGGAGTATAATTTACTGCAGCATATCCCATTGCTTTTCTTGCAGAAGCAGAATAAGTGCCGGTCACGCCTATAAAACCTGAAGCTCTATTTAAAGCATCTATTATGGCAATTGAAGAATTCTCTCTTGAACCGACTTTTGTTATTCCTGCTATTTCCTCTCCTCTGTCAAGCATTCTTATTTCCTGAATTTGTTTAAAGCCCGCCTGAGGGACAAGGTCTGCCAATGCTCCGCCTGAAACAAGTTGAACTTTATAGTCTCCCTGCGCATCAAAACCCATTCCGAAATTTTGTCCTTCAACCCAGGTCATGTCTGACATAAGCATATTGTTGATAATTTCGCTTAACTTAAACCCGGAAGCAAAAATATTAGTGGTATTAATCAGCCC
Source organism: Candidatus Endomicrobium procryptotermitis (assembly GCA_031279415.1). Lineage (NCBI taxonomy): Bacteria > Pseudomonadati > Elusimicrobiota > Endomicrobiia > Endomicrobiales > Endomicrobiaceae > Endomicrobium > Candidatus Endomicrobium procryptotermitis. The sequence goes on from JAITIP010000034.1 coordinate 23,117, forward strand.
GAGCTTATTTCCAATATCTTTGCTTATCTTTCTAACGCCTTGTTCAAAAATTTCCATTGCCTTTTCATTATTTCTCAAAACAACATCCGTTCTGTTTTTGATTTCAACGTCTAATATCTTTCCGGAAAGCTCAAGCAAATTAATAGTTTTATTGTTTATCGGCGAATTTTGCAGCTGAGAAAGCGCATTTCTTACTTCACGAATTCTTGCTGCATCTATTGTTAATGTATTAGTTTTACCGTCTCTAATATATGTTTCGGCTTTCCCCTCCACGCTTTGAAGCATATCTGACAATGACTTATGCAAAGCTTCTATTTGAGGCTTGGTAGCTTCAATAGCTTTTGCAATAACAGCTGCGTCAGCTTTTGTAAATCCGGATTTTTTAGTTCTTAAAATATCCAATGCAGGTTTTAAATTAGCCTGCACATCAAGCGACGATTTAAGTGTTCCGTCATTCTTGGCAATTTCCTCAACCAGCAACTCTCTTTGAGTCGTCCATTCTTTTTCATAAACTCCCTTCTCTCCGAAAGATTTAAAAAATTCATAAAATGCAGATGTTGATTCTTCAAAACCGCCCGTATCTCCCTGCATAACTTTAGACATATAAACGGCAGTATCGGCTTCATCTCCGAGAATAATACCTACTTTGCCTCCAAATATCTGCTTTGCTCCAGCTTTACTTTCCGCTACGTTTATAAAAGCAAAATCAGTATATGTCATGAAGTAAGATGCTTTTGTCCCGTATTTTGCTACCGCAGCGGCATAACTGTTGCTGTCAACTTTTTCAAATATATATCTGTCCCCATACAAAGCCCTAATTCTTCCCATATCGTTATTTACAGTAGTGTGAATGTCGGCAAGAAAAACAGAATAATTCCCATATATGTCGTTTGCCAATTTAACGGCAGGAAATATCGCCGAAAGAACAGAAGTTTTTCCTTCACCGGTTCCAAGTATTTCAATTTGTCTGAATGCATTTTTTATGGAGGATCCATCGCCCGATCTCATGCTTTCCGTCATTGAGCTAGTAATACCTCTCATAGCTTCATACTGCGCCTTAGAGAATGTGAACCCGCCTGATAAACTTGATGCCAACTGCAATTGAATCGCTTTTTCAGACAATTCGCCGATGAGACCTTTATCTTCTTTATTTTTTCCGACAAATTCTTCAAATTTCTGTCTTTCTGCATCCGTAAGTTTTTTTATTCCTTGTTCTTTTATTTTGTTTGCAACTTTAGACATCTCATTGATTTTTTCAATCGTTGTTATCTTATTAGAAACTTCTTTGAATTGATACATAGCCATCATATCAAAGTTAAAAATAACTTCTCTGTCTTTCCCATTAATTTTTATTGTTGCTTTCTGTTGAAAGGAAGCATAATCATTTGATTTTGCTTTCCACTCTTTTACAGAATCATCATTTCTAAATTCGTTTTTTTCGACAAAATTTTTAATGATATCATTCCTTGCTTTATCAAATGACTTCGCGTTTTCACCGACAATTTCTCCCAGCTTAATATCATGATTACTGATAAGCTTATCCAAAAGCAGCCAGCGAATGTCCTTATATTCATCAGCAACCTCTGGTTTTGTAACTTCCAAAAGTAATTCATCCAGATTTTGCATTTTCTCTGACTCTGAATATATCCTATCCGCCTTAATACGATTACTTTCATTAACACTCTTGTTTACCGACGTTAATTCTTCAGACACTTTCTTTATGCTTTGGACTTCTCTCTCAGAATAACGGCTACCTTCTTTTAAAATTTCTCCTACAAATTTTCCGGCCTGTTCTACAAAAACTTTTTCAAAAGCGCCGACCCTTGACGCCCATCCATCAAGAGACTTTAGCATTCCTTTTGCAGTTTCTACGGAAACTCCATCAAAAAGTTTTACTAAATTAAGCCCTTCTTCTCCTTGTTGAAGTCCTTTTTCATACTTTGAGGCTATATTTTCAGCTATTTTTTCATGTAATCCAGATAAATATATAGTATTAAGTATCTTACCTTCTATCACAACATTTTTTCTAAGAATTAAATTAGCTTTGTAAAATTCTACATTAGCAGAACTTATCCTTTTGCTTACATCGGTTAATTTTATGCGTTCAGCTTCTAATCGGACTATTCTCTTTTGAGTGGTGGCTTCATTTGCCGTTTTATTGCCAATTCCTCTTAATTCCTTTTGTGCATCAACAATTTGTCTATCTAATTCTCTCACTCTACTCAAAGTTTTTACATCATTAAATGCCCTGCGTTCAGCTTCTAATTGGCTTATTTTCCTTTGAGCCGCTTCATATGCCGTTTTATTGCCAATTCCTCTTAATTCCTTTTGTGCATCAGCAATTTGTCTATCTAATTCTCTCACTCTATTTTGAGCGTCAGACTTTAAAGAAGGTGAATTCATTATGTCATTTATTCTATTCTCTGACATTATTTCGCTTGCTACAGCTTCAATGCCTTTATCTGTAAGTGCTCTGTTTTTCAAGTCAGATATTTCACGTTGAATTTGATTGCGGGCTTCTTTCGTTTCAGTTTTTTGAAGCGCCGCGCTCTTCTCGGCAATTTGGTTTTGAACTTCTGCGTTAAAGTTCAATATCTCAACGCCTGCGCCGGCATTCTTTTTTGCTGTTCTAATAGCGACATAATCTTTAAACGTCATTGTTTCTGCTCTTGAAGGCACAAGCAGCATTGCCATATTGCTCAGCATATATTCAAATAAACCGCCCATTTCTCCATTTGTCAATTGATAATTTGCCTGCATGCCAAGCATAGAATCAAGACTGTGTCCAGCTTTTCCCAATGCCCATTCTGCCAAAGCAAACTGCTGCATTGTAAGAGTTGTGTTAAGCGCCGGCTTTTCTAATAAATATACAAGCCCTTTACCTAATACATTAAGAGGCTTATTTACCCATCTAATAGCAAAATTTGCTTCGGCCATAGATTTAGCACCCGCAGAGAAAAGATTCCCCTGCGTCATTTTATCTATAAATTTGCTATTTTGAAAAAACGCCTGTCCCGGCATTGCCATTGCAAAGAAAGGAGATACGATTGCACCCATGCCAAAGCCGCTTGATACATGAGTCCAAGCCATGCGGGTCTCTTCCTCTGTAAAGTTGTTCCAATATATTCCGGCATATTCGTGGACTATATTCTCGCCAAAATTTTTAAAACTAAAATTTCCGCTATAAACATCTTTCCATGTTTGCAATGAAAATATATTGTTGACAAGAGGCATAGCTAAAGCGTTAAATTTTGCAAGATGCACGCCGGATTCCAAAGCCTGCAGCATTACAGTTCTGGGCTGTGTGGCTATTTTTCCAAGCGTTCCGCCGATATTATGCCGCGCCCAATAAGTAACCGCTCCGGGAGTATTTGCAAATCTCTTTGTTAAACGGCTTGTCGCCCTGCTAACAACCGCACTGCCGCCGCCCAATATAAGACCGAACCCAAATCCCATCAAATAATCTTGAGTTATGCTGCCAAACGACAAACCTGCAAAAGCGTTGTTGCCTTGCGATAGATTTCCGGAAATCGTATTTGCAATTTTCATTGTAGAAAAAGCGACTCCAAACATAACAGCATTGTCGCCGTGATAGGAAAGTTTATTAAAGAACCCCTTTGTTCCGGCTAATTCCTGAGTATACTTTCCGACTTGTTTTACAATCGCTTCTTTTTCCATTTGCACCTGAACTTGAGCCTGTTCTTGCTGAGCTGAAGATTGATTCTCCCCTATTTTATTTCTTGCCGAAATTCCTGCAAAAACAATGGCCATTGCAAGATTAAACGCGCCTCCCCACATATTTCCTTCGCTAAACTGGTATTTCGCAGCTTGAACTGAACGGGTTATTAACACCACATCTAAAGCTTTAGAGCCGATAAAAACAGCTTTACTCCAAGTTCCTGCTGTCTTGCTTGCCAAATTAGTTACTGTTCCTCCTAAAGCAACCCCGACCAGTGCTCCCATGCCGGCATACCAAAGAGCATCTCCCCAATCTATAGCTCCCCAATCCTTTCCATTATTAAAATATTGATAACCAATATTCGATCCAAATCCTATAGTTGCGCCCATCAGAGCTCTAACACCGACAGTTTTAGCAACATTTTTCATAACTTCTCTTGTTAAAGCTTTTGAGACGCTATTTCCTATTCCTATTGCAACTCCTTTAGCGGAGGCTTTAAAGCCTTCTTTTGCAATCCCTACGGCAGCAGCCCTTGCGGCGCCCATAGCAGCGCCGCCTAGTTTTCCAAGTCCGAAACCGGACAATAAAATCATACCCATATTAAAAGCAAAACCGCCCCAATTTCCCGAATATGCACAATCAACGGCATTTTCAGTTAAGCTTATAGAGCCGACAGCCGCCCAAGTCGCCAAAGCAACTGCCATGGCGGCAGTTATTACATTGGCCGCCGTTATAGCACCAGCCGCAATAGCTGCAAAGGCCGCTAAAGCACCGCCGAATGTAACAATTGTCAAAACCGCCACAAAAATAACAACGGCAACTGTCGCTACTATTTTTATAAATCCTTTTCGAGCATCTGTGGCTTCTACTGTAGTTAAGCCCGCAAAGTTTTTAAGCATTGTTCCTGATGATAATAAGTCTGCGGCTATATTGTTTACTGCAATGTTCATAATATTGCTTGTTTCCATCGATCTATACACCGAGGTATTGCCTATGCCGCTGTTAGCAAAATATCCGCCGTTTTTATCCAGTTCTATTCCTTTTCCTGAGGTAGAGATTCCACCAATGGTGGCGGCATTAGAAACGGAATAATACGTAGTAAATAATATGCCTCCAGGAACGCCTTTCTGCGTATATTGCGTGGTATTGCATCCGGTTAATGTCTGCCCTGCATATTCTCCGGCAAGATAAGTTCTTGTGAAATTATAACTGGTTTCTCTTCCCCATGCGTCGGCGCTGAAATTTGTGTTAGTGTATTGATAGCTCTGCTGCGCGTTAAGAGTTACGTCTGTTCCTTTATATCCTTTGGCAGCAATGACTTCATCAAACTTCTTACCGCTGGCAGCAATGACTTCATCAAGCTTCACACCGTTTAATAATTCCGCATTTTTGAAATCCCATCTTCTTGTCTCTCCTGAAACTTTTTTGCCGTTTTCACCCAAAATAGGTTTTCCATCAACAGTATATTTTGCCGCTGTTGTCGATAAGCTTGAAATAATATAGAACTGCCCCTTTTCATAATCTGCCGTTTTACCATTAAATTCAGTTTTGCTTGTCCTTTCTCTGTCTTCATTGCCTTCACCAGTCACCGTTATATTGAATTCTCTGATGCTGCCTTCTTCTGTCTTGAGAAGTTCGCCATAAGCGCCTAAACGGTAAGTGTTTGTCGTATATCTGTCTGTAGTTTCCATCTCATTATATTTTCCAGTATAGTTCCCTTGATCATCTTTAGAATATTCATTATTATGAGTCTTATTTCCTGTAGTAATCGCAGTTGTTTTACCTATGTAATCATAAGTGATTCTTTCATATGTCGAAGAAACAGCCTGTGGTCTTACACTTCCATCGGAATCGGTATAGTTAAACACTTCATTATTTATCTCTCTTCCAGCTCTTATTATGCCGTCTCCACCTATTGTGCTGCTCTTTCCCGTTTTAGGATCAACTATTTCAATTTCAATCCCATGTCCTGTAGTAATATAATTGCCGCTATCTCTAAACTGTTCTACAAGTTTATTATCCAGATAAACGTCACGGCTAAAAGCGCCTTCCGACACTGTGGTGGCAACAAGCCTCTTGTCTGTTGTATTCGTAACCGTATCCGCATAAGTATAATTTATAGTTTTACCGGGATCTCTTAGGACAGTTCTTATATTGCCTGAAACTGTTGTGTGTGTCCAGCCGTCTTTAGCTTCCTGTATAAGTCTGCCTACATCTTCAGAATCTTTAGCTTCTCTAACTTCAGCTGATTCAAAAGTTCTGGTTGTTTTGGAATCTCCATATCTGTCAGTAAAGATTTCTTCCATTATTCCGCGTTCCGTGGTAGCAGCCGCACCTTCAAAGAAAAGTCCATTCGATTGATTTGTTTTGGTATTTCTGGAAAATACGCTTTCAAATTCTAAGTTCCTTACGGTACGGCTATCGCCATTACTGTAATTTACGGTAGTTATACCTGTAATATTTGTTGTAGTCTTCTTCAAGATATTTTCGTTTTTATCAAGTACCATTACAACCTGAGGATGCCCTGAAACAGAAGTTTCTGAAACTACCGTGCCGACGCTCTTAACTTCACCGTTGATATTAAGAACGGCTTCACTCATTTGACCGTAATAGCTGGTCGTGATTGTCGAATAGCGTTTATCATTGTAATAATTAATCTTATTACCGGTAGCTTTACCATCAATATATTCGTCACCATAAGACTTTTCATAGAGAGTATCAGTTCTTGACTTTGAAGAATGAAGAACACCACTATCCCCAATGGATGAACTATATGTTTTTCCATTCTGAGAATATATGGCGGCAAATATTTCGTCTACTTTAGACATGGTTTTATCGCCTGTTTGCACGGCTTTTCCGGATTGGTCATAGTCATAAGTAATTTCTCTTACATTGCTAAATATTTGATATGACTCGACTTTTCCCCATCCTGCTTTTTTATCTTCTCCTGAAACCTTAAATGTAATCAGCGGTTTATGTGAAGGTGAAACATCAAGCTTGTAGTCATCAATGTCATCATCAGAGTATATGTTTGTAATAGTTCCGCCGTGCAAGACTGTAGAACTCGCTCTTTCCCAATTGCCAGTATCTCTATTAAGTTTCCATTGCGTCTGCATATAATTGTTTGGATTATATTGCAGCATTTTACCATCTTCGCTCCATTTGATGTCTGTCATTGCTGCAGCAACCAGCAGATTGCCATCTTTGTCCTTCAGCGTTCCCGCCCCTATTTCTGTGTAAGAAAAACGCTTGCCATCTATGCCATAAGAAGCGGAAAAACCTGCAATATTTGTGAATTCATTTATGGCATTGAGATCGAGAGTATCATTACCGGTAACCCTCCAGTTGTCTACATTTGCTCTTATGCTTTCTACTTTTCTGCCTCCTAAGATATCTAGGGTTGTTGAAGTTCTTTCTATAAGGTTAGTCTGACCGTCAATCATTTTCATTGTATTAACAGAGATTGAACCGTTTAAAGAGTGCGATATTGAAATTTCCGCAGAGGGAGTTTTAATAAGGCGGCTATCCTCTGCTTTTTTTTCTGAAATCATAGACAGTTTTATATCTCCACCTGATTCCTGCAGCCTTAACACATTCGTCACACCAGTTAATCTCCCTAATGGAAAATGGAAATAGAGAGCATTGTCTTCTTCTCTGCCAGAAAAAACTCTTTTGCTGTCAAGATCAATGAAATAATACTCGTTCTCCCAATGTGTATCTCTAATAACAATCGCATTGTCTAAAGATATTCCCCCAAAATGACCGACTCCATTTAAGATCGTAGCGTTTTCCATTCCTATATTGAATGCAAGATCACTATCAACGGACTTATAAAAAGAAGGCAGAGCTGATGCTATGCTTTGTCCGTTGCCATCTTGTACGCGGACACTCTGAATAACACCATTCCTGTCAACATAAGCTGTTCCTGATGCAGCGTTAAAAGAAGCCGCTATGCTTCCGTCATTATTATATTTGTTAGACGTGTATCCTGTAATATTTGCATTTCCGTTTCTTAATGCACCACTATAGTAATCAAAGATTTTATATGCTTCATCATTCATATTACCATGAAATTCTATATTATTAGGTCTTTCTTTGACATTGGCAGAAATTATTGAAGTGTCAGTTACAATGCCTATGGAGTTAGTAACAGTCTGAAATTGTGTGACTGTATTTATTTTTCTACTTCCACCTGTCTTGTCGTTATCAGTAACAAATGTAATGGATGAATAACGATTTGAACCGTCTGCAACTGAAGAATTAATAATTATATTGCTGCTTTTAAAATCGGCATCTCTTCCAATGCCATAATTATATAAATTTCCTCTGAGGTCAACGTTATTATCCATTTCTATTGTGATAGTAGTATCATTCCCATTACCTGCAATAGCCTCCTCAAAGCTGGAATATGTTGTATAATTAGCTGTGCTATAATAACTATCCAAAACCCAACCTTCTTTCTTATCTCTGGCAATCTCAAGTTTTGCAACCCCATTTTTAGAAAAGAAATATTCCGTTAATTTATAGGGGTTTGCAGTATTATTAAAACCCTGCAGCACCGTTACTTTTCCATTGCCAGCTGTTGCTATTACAGGGAAGACTGTAAGAGAAGGATTACCACCTGCACTTAGTCCTCCTCCTATGGGTTTAACATTCACAGAATACCACTGCCCGTTAGAATAAAAATTTCCTCTTTTATCATCTGCTTCAACTGGTGTCATTTTACTTCTATCAATTCTTGCTACTGCAGTATAGTTTCCATTTTCATAGAAATATCCCTGCGCTTGATTTTCACCCATGTTTATACTTTGAAGCGCCTGATCGGTATATTTCCTGTCTTCAACCATGTTTCTTTGAAGAGCCAGCGCCCTGACATCTGCGTCATCATCAAGATTATAAGTACGCGATCTGCCATCGAGTGTTACCATTATCCCCCTTTCAGTAAATATGACATTACCCTCTCCAAAAACACTTTGCATTCCTGCAGTATCTGATACTATGCTCCTAAGTTCATGCAGTTCGGCGTATTTATAAATAGTTCCATAATCAATAATTTCACCTTTTGCTATAGCAGCTTCGATAGGTTTCTTTGATTCGTCGCTTTCAGGTGGGTCGACATAAGCGACAGTATTATCCGATCCCGACCTAAAAACCATACAGTCACTGCTACTCTCATTAATTGCAATACTTTCAATTCCGAAACTAACTATTCCGCCCGCTTTTATGTTTATGCCATTAGGCAACATAATGTCTTTATCCGCAGTCATAGACACTCTTTTTCCTTTATTCTCTCTTGAACCTAAAAGATTTTCAAGCATAGTGTTCATATTTGAAGAAATTGTACCCCTTATATCTGAATACGAAAGAGCATCCAAGTCGGCACGGGTTAAACTTTGTCCCTGCGATTCAAACGCTTGGGCAATTAAATCTTTCGTTCTTGCAGCATCTGTATATGAATAGCTTGCGTCTTCAGAAACGCCCTCCCATCCACCTGCATTCACACTGTATTGGTGAACTCCCTTCGTTACGACTTCACCGCTGCTTGTCTGGAAAACGGAACCTTCCCATGCTTTCGCGCCTTCTCCTATCATTTGCGCTTTTCCGTTTATAAACGTAATTATGGAATTTTGGCCTGATATAGTCATCTGCCCTTGACTATCTTTTCCATATTGGCCCTGAGTATATATGGGAATATTCGGCATACTTCCGGCTTTACCTGCTACTGAGTCAGAATCTGCAGCGCTTTCAGGTTTCTGTTCAGAACCTGCAGCACTCTCAGGTTCCGGCTTTGCCGGTTTTTCGGAAGTGTCAAGCGGATTTACATATACAGCCCCATTGGTATTCACAAAATCAACCGCTACCATAGGGGCATCTCCTCCATAATATACCCTGAAGTCTATTTTACCTGCTATGTTCCCATTTAATGTGGCTGCTATGCTTCCGACAGGACTACCTTTTACATCTTCCATAGTCGTTGCCACAACTGAAAAATCAGAAGTATCAATATTTACATTCAGCTTAATAGGCGTTGAAGGATCAACAGGTTTTATTTGACTGCCTTCAAGCAATTTACCTGTTTTAACTTCAATTAATTCCCGAATGAAAATGTTTCCACCTTCTACTCTCATTCCTTTCATCGCTTCAGGAGTCAAACTTTTAATATCTATTCCAAGAAAAGGTGCGGCAGCTTGAAGTGACTTTGTTACTTCATTTCTTTGTCTAGAAATGAGTCTATCTCTCAGTGTGGCTGGAAGTAATGAAATTAGCGCACTTTCTTGCACGAGGGAAAAATTTGCTACATCTGCTCGTAATCTCGCTTGAACTTGCTCTCTTTTCGCATTGACCGCAGTATTATATCCATCCTTGCCGGCCTGAGTAGTAACGTCATATGTCGTTCTGTCCATCGTTATTGACGTCACTGTTTTTCCATCAGAACCATATTTTATAACCCGACCATCAGAAGTTGCTATTGTGCTTAATTTCCCTGTTCTTTTGTCAAGTGTATGCTTGCTTCCGTCAGCATCAGTATAGGATACATTGTATACACTATGGCTGAAAATAAGATTGCCATTTCCATCTCTGGCTATTACTTTATAGCCATTGTTTGTTGTAGTCTTTGTTGTAGTCTTTGTTGTAGTCTTATAGTAGTTTGCTATATAACTTCCCTTGTCCGCTCCTTTCGGCGTACTTATCGAGTAAACAGAGCTAAATCCATTGTTGTCCAATTTAGCGTATAATGACGCTCCCATCTTTACCCTTGCCTCTTTCCCTTCCGAAATAAATATACGCTGACCGTCTATTATATCCGCTATCATCACTGAACCCTTAGTCACTTTACCTAATCCAAACACATCACTGCCTGTCTCAAAAGTACTATCTTTGGAAAATATGTTATCCCTTGTAAATATTCTTTCAAGCGCATCATCTCTTGAAAAAACTACCCCCGATACTTTTAACGTTCCATTGACACTCCATCCATCAGGGTTTTGACTGTCTTTTCCTCCATAAGCAATTGTTTTTCCCTTAAATACCACTTTTTCATCGCTTCCTCCAGAAGAACTGCCACCCTTTGTATTTCCTACTCGCACATCAGTTGAAGTAAGTTCTGCACTGATTATGTCAAAGGAATTATCTCTGATATTAATCTCTGCGCTGACCATTTCGACCTTTCCTTCTCCATGCTCGAATATAAAATCACTTCTTCCTCCAAAATTTGCAGCAAAATTCCCTGCGGCATTAACTGAAAGTATTAAGGTTCCTGCCGCAAATATTTTATCCTCTCCTGCTATCTTTTTTGTAATATCAACTGAATTCGTGAAGACAGGTTTTACTCCGTAATAATTCAACAGTCCATTGCTCAGATTTATCTG
>JAITIP010000035.1 GCA_031279415.1 Candidatus Endomicrobium procryptotermitis
AATATATGGGTAAATGATAATATAAGCATAGCGCCATATGGACATATAAAGAGTGGATATGTGAGGAATTATTCATCAAGAGAAAAAGGAAGAGCCGGAGCAAATATAGAGATATATGAAAATGATTATTTAAGAACTGAAGGGAGACTGGGAGTAGGAATAAATTATGTAATAAACAGGCTGTCGCTGTACTGTAAGGTGTCGGGTGGATATGTAATGGCAGGAGACAGAGCTGAATACTCTGGAGAATTTTTAGACAGCGGCGAAAAAATGGAAATATGGGGAACGTCATCTGAAGGAACAATAAAAGTAATAGGCATCGGAGCGGAATATGAGATAGCAGACAGTTTGAGCATATATACAAATGTGAACGGAAATTATTATAACAACGGCAGAGAATATTACGGGAATATAGGCTTAAATTATAGTTTTGCGATGGTAGAAAAAGAGAGGAGAGAGGAGATAGAAAATAAAATAATACAAGAGATAATAACGGAGAAAGAAATAATAAACATTTTTGAAACAAAAGGGGAAAAAAATGCTTCAGCGGAAATAAAAGAAAATATCAGAGAAAAGCTCGGGCTGGAAGAAGGTAAAGAGGTAAGTGTTCTAAAATACAGTAAACATATATTTTTCTTTAAAGAGGAAGAAGATGTCAAAAAATTTAAAAATAAAATAAAAGAAGCAGGAGGAAGAGTAAGTGGAAAAAAAGTAAAGAGAGTTTTAGACGGAGGAAAGTTATCGTTTAAAGGCTACGAGAAAGAGCTGGGCGATATGAGAGAAGGAGTACTAATATTGCAATATGAAAATGGATTAAACGAGATAAAAGCCATACCAGAAGAGGCAAGAAGAGCGCAGCGAAATACCATAATAGAGAGCGTGCTGGAAGAAAGTCAGGCGAGCATGGTATGGGAGATGGAAGTAGAAAACGACAATGTTAAAATAAGTAAGGAAGTAGTAGGAAAATTGGGAATTAAAGAAGGGAGCAGCATATACTTGTTAAATTATGGCAGAAGAATATTTTTATTTAAGAATAGGGTTGAAGCAGCGGAATTTTTATGGAAATTGATGGATGCCGGCGCAAATATAGATGAAGAAAATATAAGAGAGATAGAAGGAGTAGAGGTAAAAAATGAAGATGTTGTGGGGATAAATGTGGAAGAGTTAAAAGATATAGGCGATTTAAGCAAAGGTATAAGATTCGAACATTATGGGAAAGATAATACAACGGAAGTAAAATCGGTTGCTGAAGAAGAAAAGAGGTCAAAAGAAGAAGAGATAACAAAAGAAAAAGTAGAAGGGGCGATAGAGAGAAGACAAAAGCCGATGATAAAAAAATATAAATTAAATGTGGCAAATTTTGGGTTAAACGAGTATTCATTGACAAATAAAGCAAAACAGATAATAGCGCAGGAAGCTAAAGAAATAAGAAAATATGATTATACGCTGATAACCGTAGAAGGCCATACTGATTCGACAGGCCGCGAAGAAATAAATGAAAAAATATCGAGATCAAGAGCGCAAAGCGTATATAAAGAATTTTTATTAAACGGAATACCTGCAGGCAAAATAGGATTCATCGGTTACGGTTCACGGGTGCCGATAGCGACAAACGCTGCGGAAGAGGGGAGAGCTGCAAACAGGAGAACAGAAATTTATGTCGAGTAAAGGCAAGGTAATACCGGCGGGAATGTCAAGAGGATAGTGTAAAGCATTTTATTTTTGCATTCCCGTTTTTTACTAATTCTACCGGCAATGCTGGCATCTGGTCAAAATAAAAAAAGAGCAAAGATATTAATCCGCGCTTCTTTTTTTATTTTATTATTTATTCTTCGCATCTTGTGACTTTTGCTTCTTTATTAAAATCTTTATCGATTTTTCTCTTAACAGGCCTGCCAAGTATTTTCCTTGTCCATATTCTGAATGAATCCATATATTCAAATATCGCGGGAATAACCAGGAGTGTAAGAATAGTGGAACTTACAATTCCGCCGATAATGACAATTCCCATACTCTGTCTGAATTTTCCTACTTCGCTTAAAGCAAGAGCCGTAGGCAGCATGCCGGCCGCCAAAGCAAAAGATGTCATAAGTATAGGCCGCATCCTGACTTTGCCTGCTTCGACTATCGCTTCGTCCACATGTTTTCCGCGCCTCATAAGCTGTTGTATGTAGTCTACAAGAATAATCGAATTTTTTGCGACAATACCCAACAACATTATAAATCCTATCAGAGTAAACATGTCAAGAGAACCTTTTGTAATATATAATGCAATAAGACCTCCGACAGCCGCAAGAGGAAGCGCAACCATAATGGTAAGCGGCGTGATTATCGATTCGTATAAACTTGCAAGCACCATATAAATAAATATTACCGAAAGTAAGGCCGCCATAATAATACTCTTAAACAAATCCTGCATTTCATCAAGATCGCCTGAATAACCGAAAGTGACATCCTGCCACAGTGCTTTATTTTTTGGATTATTTTTATGTTCATTCATTATTCTCTGAATTTCGCTTTGTACTGGACCTAGCGACGCACCTTTCATTAAGTTTCCGGATATTTGTATGTATCTACTTCTGTCTCTTCTGAATATTTTTGTAGGTCCTTCGGCTTTTTTTAAAGCTGCAAATCTTGAAAGTTTAATGCGTTTACCGTTTTTATTAAATACATATAAATCATTAAATGAGTCCATCAGAGTTCTTTGATCATCTTCGAAACGTACCCTGATATCATACTCCAACCCGTTTGCTCTAAATACCGCCGGTAAATTTCCTTCAACCATAGCCCTTAGTTCCGTACCTGCAATTACAGAATTAATTCCAAACTGTTTCGCTTTAACAGGATCTATGTCTATTTGAAGTTCTGGTTTTCCGGATCTGTAGTTCGTATTAATATCCACTAGTCCTGGAATCAATCGGAATTTTTCGATAAGTTCTTCTGCGAGCAAAGACAATTGTTTTGTCTCTCTTCCGAAAAGAAGAAGCGAAAAAGGTTTTTCTCCTCCTCCCGGACCACCTGAATCATTGATGGAAAAAATAACGGTTTTATCCAAAACTTCAGCAAGTTTTAGCCTTATGGCATGCTTAACTTCATCAGTGGTATGCACTCTTTGTTTGTAATCCACAAGTCTTACGTAAATATCCGCGACATTAAGCTCTCTGTTGTTATTGCCAATGGAAACTACCGCAAATTCAACTTCGTCCATAGCCATAAGCACGTCTTCTATCTGCAAACAAACCGCGTCGGTTCTGGACAGAGAAGCTCCAGGATCAGTTTCAACCGATATATTAAACTCTCCGATTTCTGATGAAGGAACAAAGTTTGTTGGTATTTTTTTTACAAGGCTGAGAGAAGCTCCAAAAATTATAACGGTAAAGAGTAATACAGCTATTTTGTGTCTGAGAATAAAGCGTATCATTTTCTCGTAAATTTTTACTATAAGATAATACAGCTTGTCAAACCACACGACGGTAATAGCTCTAAAAAAACCGCTGACAACTGCTACAATTTTATTTGGCTTTTTAATCTTTGCTTCTTTTCTTGATGGGATAATATATGCCGACAGCATCGGAGCTATGGTTAAAGCATCGAGCACTGATATAAACATGGCAAAAACCACAGTCAAACCAAACTCTTTAAAAAACTGTCCTATTATTCCGCTTAAAAAACCTACTGGTAAAAATACCGCTATAACCGAACTAGTCGTAGCTATTACCGCAAGAGCGACTTCATCAGTACCTTTCTGCGCCGCGACGTCAGGTTCTTCGCCTTCTTCATAATGCCTGTAGATATTTTCGCGTACTACTATCGCGTCATCTATCAAAAGTCCGACCGCAAGAGACAGAGACATCAGCGAAATAATGTTTATGCTGAAATCAAATAAAAACATAAAAATGAAAGCGCCTATTAAGCTGTTTGGAAGAGCCAGTGCAGTAATAAAAGTCGAACGCCAACTTGCAAGGAAGAAATAAACAACTACTACGGCAAGAAAAATTCCTTCGAAAATGGTATTGCGCACATCTTTAATGTTTGCCTTAATAGGAAGAGCGTTATCAGTAACGATGGTAAGGTATGGTTTTCCCGGAAAATCTTTATATCTTTCATTGAGTTCTTTAACTTTTGCCGTTACGCCATCTGAAATTTTAACTTCGTTAGCCTTAGATTGTTTATACACCCTGAACTGAAACGATTGTTCTCTGACAACTTTGTCGTCTTCTTTAAAATCAATTCTTCCTTTTGTGAAACGTTCCATTACAGTATCGTTTACTTTGGCAAGCTGGCCTACGGAAACTGGAACGTCATTGCCGTGGAAATTTACGACAACAAGCCCTATATCTTTCACATCCCTATATTCTCCCATTGACCTGAAAGAAATATCGTCATCGCCAATAGAAACCCTGCCCACCGGAATGTTCAAACTATTATTTGCTATGTTTTGCGAAACTTCGGTTAAAGTGGTATCGTATTCGTCAAGCTTTTTTCTGTCCACAGATACATGAATTTCTCTTCTCTGTCCGCCGACCATCCAGATTCTCGATATTCCGTCCACTCTTAAAAGCTCTTTTCTGTAATATTCATCTCCGAAATCATAAAGGTCTTTAGGATTTAAATCAGCTTTTAAGCTTATGGTCATTATAGGCATTTGTTCAGGATCTAGCTTTAACACGACTGGTTCTTCAATATCATCTGGAAATCTTCTTCTGATTTCAGAAATTTTATCTTTTACTTCCTGCAGCGCAACTTCTGGATTTTTATCCAGTTCAAACTCAACATATGTAGTGGAGTATCCGTCTTGACTTATAGAATTGATATGTTTTATGCCGGAGATGGCGCTGATTGAGTTTTCAACCATTCTGCTTATTCTGTTTTCAATTTCTTCAGGTCCTGCTCCATCGTACTGTACCGTTACGACAACATAAGGATATTCCACATCGGGAAACATTCGTATTTGCATTCTGGTCATAAAAATAAGTCCTACTATTATCATTGCAATCAGAATTGAGAAAATAAAAGTAGGACGTTTAATCGATAAACTTGCTAAATTCATTAAAACATCTCCTTACTTAAATAAATTTTTTTAAATTATATATCATTTTTGTTAAGATAGTATAAATTTCTATAAACCATTTATCTTTTTTATAATAAATGATAAATTAGAATAACGCTAGAGAGCGGCTTTTTATTGCAGCACAGTTTATATAAAAAATCTATGGCTTATTTATGGAATGTTTTACGGAAAAATATGAAGAAGTTACCCCTGCAATATTGTAATGGATTCTCACACATAACAATTAAAAAGCCCAAAAGATAATATTAATAAATTCAAAATAAAAGCGCCCTCTTAATATTAATGAGGACGCTTTATAATTGCTATTGATTTTTGTCTTTGCCGTTATTAACTTGCCGTCCGCTAAGGCTAGTTTATCGCCGCAGTACCTGTTTCTTTTGTACGTATTCTTATTACGCTTCTCATATCATAGCTGAATATTTTGCCGTCGCCGGGCTTGCCGGTATAAGCGGTTTCCAAAATC
The DNA here is from genome assembly GCA_031279415.1 of Candidatus Endomicrobium procryptotermitis. Taxonomy (NCBI): domain Bacteria; kingdom Pseudomonadati; phylum Elusimicrobiota; class Endomicrobiia; order Endomicrobiales; family Endomicrobiaceae; genus Endomicrobium; species Candidatus Endomicrobium procryptotermitis. The sequence goes on from JAITIP010000035.1 coordinate 5,535, forward strand.
GCCTTTATGGTTTTTTCTTCCCACTCTTCAGAAGAAACTACTATTTCAAACTTAATTTTAGGATGCAGTGTGATATCAACTTCACTTCCGCGCACAAATTCAACGTAACCTTTTTGTTTTCCGCAGCCCATAACCTGAGAAACTGTTATTCCGTTTACCCCTACTTTATTAAGAGCTTCTTTGACTTCTTCGAATTTATCTTCACGCACTATAGCCTCTATTTTTATCATACAAGTTCCTCCTTATATTTTATAATTAATCCAAACCGGTAAACGAAGGATATGCAATTTCGCCGTGCTGGGATATATCCATACCGTTAAGTTCTTCATGTTTAGATACGCGAAGAGGCGTAAATACTTTCGTAATTACAGCTGCTATAAGCGTACCTGCGACAACTATTACAATCGTAAGCAAAATTCCTTCGATTTGTGATATAAGCTGAGTTAATCCGCCGCCGTAAAACAAACCGCCAAGCCCTTCCGTAAGGTTAAGTTCTGGAGTTACAAATAAACCGGTGAGAATTCCGCCCCAAATGCCGCCTATTCCGTGGCAGCCAAAAGCGTCCAGCGAATCGTCAATTTTCAAAGCTTTCTTAATAATAATTATACCAAAATAGCATACTGGAGCAACGGTTATTCCTATTATAAAAGATGCTCCTATTGAAACAAAGCCGGCCGCCGGTGTAATGCCAACCAAACCCGCGATAACGCCGGTACACGCACCTATCAACGTAGGTTTGCCCTGCTTTAAAACGTCAATAAACATCCACATTATCATTGCCGACGCGGCAGAAATCGCCGTTGTCATAAAAGCGTGCGCTGCCAGACCGTTTGCCGCCAAAGCGCTTCCCGCATTAAACCCGAACCAGCCGAACCACAAAAGTCCCATGCCCAAAACTACAAAAGGCACATTGTGTATGCGATAAGAAACCTGTTCATAACCATACCTTTTGCCAAGCAAAATGGCAAGAATCAGGCCTGTTAAACCAGAACTTATGTGAACGACATCGCCTCCGGCAAAATCAAGAGCTTTAATATCCGCTCCTATAAATCCGCCGCCCCATACCATATGCGCCAAAGGATAGTACACAAGCAGCGACCACAGACCTATAAAGATAAATAATGCTTTAAATTTCATTCTTCCGGCAACCGAACCAGTTATGATTGCAGGCGTTATCAAAGCAAACATCATCTGAAAAGCCACAAAAGCGAAAGTCGGTAGATTATCGCCAAAAATGCTTTCTTTGGTTATTCCGAAAAGAGCAAAATTTTTAAGTGAACCTATAATTTTTCCTTCCCCGCCAAAAGACAAAGAATAGCCAACCAAAGCATATAGAAAAATTCCAAGTCCCATAATAAATATCGAATTCATCATATTGCTTACCACATTTTTTCTGCGGCCCAAACCGCCATAAAAAAAACTCAATCCCGGCGTCATGATAAACACAAGTGCAGCACACAACAAAATAAAAGCCGTATCTCCTACATTAATCATACTGCCTCCTTTTTATTTTGAAGCTTCAAGCTTCTTCTGTACAATGAACATCCGCACATCAATCTGTGCGGTATCATCTAAAAAACAATTTTAAAATATAACTTCCTGCTTTTTCGGAAATGAAAACTTATAATATTAACTCTAATAATCTCTGAGGTGTACTTAATAATAAAATAAAAAATGAGGCTAAAAATCTTTATAATTTTTCAATTATAAGTAATTTCTGAACCTCATTGTCCATTTTTTATATTATTTTATATTTTTTTGCTTTACGTTGAATATATCAAAATTTTAAGAAAAATGTCAAATTTATAATAGTGTTCCACACAAAACGATGAAAAAAATAGATAGTGTTTCTAGGGCTGGCTCTTTTTTTCTTTTATGCATTTATCGTGATATCAGTTTATTTGTATATATAATATGTGTATTCGTTTTTTTCAGTTATATCAATAAACTTGCACAGCAAACAGTGCAATAAGTTGAAAACAAAATTTTTTTCAAGCTTGAACTACGGCTTTCACCACAACTACAGCAAAGCTGTTCCCTGCATAAAATGTGAGGTATATGTTATATAAAATTTATGAAAAGTGCTTAATTATCAAGCACCTTGTAAATTTTGCCATAAAAAAAGAAGAGAAAATTGTCACCTCTCTTCTTTTTTTATGGCTTTTAATCTTTTCGCCGCAATTATGGGCTGAAGGCAATCCTGCGGTAGCAGGGCAAAAATGCTTAACTTATACCATTTCTTTCTGAGAATTCCATAAGGTCAAGTGCATTTTACTGCTAAATCAAAATTGTTACCCCTGCGCCTATAGCCTGAACTCCTCTTTTGAACTCAGCTTTTATTTCTTCCTTTGATGAAGAACCGACTTTTGCATCTGGCATTGAAATATAAGTATATTTCACGCTTACTATAAGCCAGGTGACGAGTTTTACGTTTACTCCTCCTTGAAGCTGCCATGAAAAACCGTTATTGTCAACTTCATCTTTTATTCCATTATAGCTAATATTTAAATTCGGAGATCCAGCGCCGATGCCAATTCCCGCAAAAGGAGTAATGAAATGTTCTTGCATATCCCAAAAATCAATAATGGCGTTTGCAAACAGCCCCTGTGCCTTATATTCTACATTGCTGTTGCTTTTGTCGGTTTCAAAACTATTTTGGCTTATAATTAAGTATTGTGCTTCAATCCTGAATTTATTGCTGAGTCTGTATCCAACTAAAAAATCGTATCTCGGCCCAGACATAGTCTTTTCATTACCTTCAGACTTGCTAAAATTGTCTATAAAATCGTTATAAGAAAAATCTTCGAAGCTCATCAAAAGGCTTGCGCCAATATAAACTTTATCTTTTGAGGAATCGGCAAGAGAAACAGTTGTTGCGGCAATCATGAAAAAAATTGTTAATAAAAATTTTTTCATTATATTCCTCCTGAACATATTTATTGCTCCAAACTGCAAATAAACTATATTTATTTTACACTTATTTGTCAATAACGGCAGGGCTGTCATGATGCTTTCTTTCAAGGGTTCATGGAAATGTGAAAAATATGGGAAGAAATTAGAGAATTTGAACAAAATATCAAAACCCTCCACCAAAAACGAAAGAAACTTCATTGCTTCTGTCATTTAAGTTTTGCGTGAAATTTATGCCTAATGGGAAAGGGATGCGCCACATTCGGTAAGAAATGATTGTTCCTGCACCTCCGTGATTTTGAATCGAACTGTTGTCCCATAAAATCGCATTTTCTATGAAAGGAACAATTGATAAAACCCCGGTCTTGTTTTTTATCGGATACCATGCAAAAGACAACCCCCCGCCTATAGCTTCATCGCATCTGAACATTTTTGAATAGATTCCTTTTCCGCTTAAAGTATCTATGGATTTTATCCTGTCATTAAATTTTGATTCAAAACCTTTTGCCGCTGTTATATTCAGAAAAAGGGTGTTTCTTGTTTTAAATTCTATGTTTCCTGAGAAGTTTAAGCTTATTCTTGATATATCATAATCCGAGCCGATATAGTCTCCTCCATTTTCATATGTCAGCCTGACTGAGTAGCCAAATTTTTTTTTCGGAAGAGCTGCAAGCTTATCAGCTATACCCGACTGTCCGATGCCGAAAAGCGCGCCCCAATCCACGTTATCTCCTTCTTTTGCATTTTTAAAGTTTTTTATTGAAAAAATCATTTTGTTATGTCTACCTTCGTCATCGGGAGTGTTATTGCCTTTGTATTGTATATATGAAGTGTTAAAGGCTAAACTTATACTCGTTTTTTCATAAAACAATCTGCTCCATGATAAAACAAAGCCATCGCTTTTAATATCATAGCTGTTTAGTGGTTTTCCGGATTTATCTCTCTTAGAATCTGAAGAAAACATTCCCGAAGTGCTGTACGAACCGTTTTTATAAACCGATTCTTCAAATTCCATACCATTGTATCCTATGCTGAAAAGGTTATTTTCTATACCTAAAAGTGCCATAGTTAAAAAACCGTCAGAGCTGAAACTTCCAAATATGGAAAACATTTCGCCGGCTTTAAATATGTTAGCTTCCATAAGAGCCACAGCAAGCATGCTTTCGTTGCCGCCGGTGCCAAAAATCATAGGAAGAATGAAATATCCGTCTTTTGCGTCAATATTTATCGATAATGTATTGTCTTCATTTTCAGCTATGTCAAAATCTATGGACTTAAAAATTCTCATATCATGCAGAGCTTGTCTGGCATAGTCATAACTGTCTTTGAAAAAAACTTCTCCTTCCTGCATTAGAAATTTTTTTCTTACCATTTTTGGAGAAATGCGGGATGTTTTTATATTGATTTCTCTTATCGTTTTTCCGTTAAAATCCGCGGTTTCGCTTGAAAACGCAAAAGAACATAGAAGTATTAATGTTATTGATAAAAACAGTTTTTTCATAATAAATACATAAAAATTTTTTCATTTTAAAAAATAAATGTCAATAAAATGTTTTTTTTGCTGTAAATTTAGTAAAATCAATAAAATAGTTTATAAAAAAAATAGAAGCGATAGGAGATGTCTATGTATCTCAATTTAGCTGTATATTCTATAATTTTCGGAATTTTTTATACATTATTGTTTTTATTTTTACAAAAAAGCAAGGCTTTAAAAATCACTTTTGCAGGCATGTTCTTTTTTACTGCAGGTTTGTATTTTATTTTGACTCTTCTTATGAACAAATATGTTCAAATCTGAAAAGATGTTTCATTGGCAGGTGATAAAAATTTAACTTACGGGAAGTATAAATATGGCAGGGAAAATAAAAAATATTGTTTTAAATGAATTGAAATCTGTAGGAGATAAAAAAGTTGCTCTTTATCATGCGGCTTATTTTCAAACTTATAAAGGTGGTTATGGGCAGGGTGATTTATTTTGGGGTCTTCGGGCAGCACAACAAAGGAAAATAGCAAAAAAGTATTATAAAGAAATACCACTCAAAGATACGGAAGATATTTTAAAACATAAAATACACGAAGCAAGATTAACGGCTTTAATGATTATGATATTAAAATATGAAAAAGCTTCCGAAGTCGAGAAAGCTAAAATAGCATCTTTATATCTTAAAAATACGAAATACGTAAATAATTGGGATTTAGTCGATTTGTCGGCGCACCGTTTATCAGGCGATTATTGGTATCACAACTGTCCTGAACAAATATGGAAATATGCGAAATCCGGGAATCTATGGGATGAGAGAATAGCCATGATTTCCACATTTTATTTTATAAAATGCGGCCGTTTTGACGAAACTATCGCTCTTTGTGAAACTTTTTTAAATCACAAACACGATTTAATGCACAAAGCGTCAGGATGGATGCTTAGAGAAATGGGAAAAAGGGATGAAAAGCCTCTTTATGTTTTTTTGGATAAGTATAGTAAAATTATGCCCAGAACAATGCTCCGCTATTCAATAGAAAAGCTGCAGGAAAAAAAGCGCAGATATTATATGGAAATGTAATATGTCTTTTGAGAAACTTGACCTTCACCCGATTTACAATAAAGGTGCACTGATAGAAAATGAACTCAATAGAATTTTAAATAACGCACATATGAAAAAACTTGATTTTATAGAAATTATTCCCGGAAAAGGTACCGGACAGCTTAAAGAAAAAGTTTTAAAATTTTTTAATAAAAAGGACATAAGGCAAAAATATTCACGACTTGATGTGGACAATAAAAATTTCGGCACAATATTTGTGTATTTTAACTGGAACAAACTTAAAAAGTTAAACCTATGCTTGTAAGATTTATTATAAGTGTTGCGGCACTTCTGATGTCGGTAAATATTATACCTGGAATTAATATTCCATCATGGAAAATTCTTATTGTTACCGTTATACTCATAAGCCTGCTTAATGCTGTTTTGAAACCTATTCTCGTGCTGCTTACGCTTCCTGTAAATGTTCTGACTTTAGGGTTATTTATTTTTTTTATAAATGCTTTTATATTTTATCTGGCTTCGGAAATTATAAAAGATTTCAGAATCGACGGTTTTTGGGACGCGTTTTTCGGCGCTTTGATATTTACGATGGTGAATGCTTTATTGAATCGCATAATAACAGGATTACAAAAAGAAAAAGCCGATAAATGATAAATTTTTTCGGATAACTTTTAATACCGTATAATAGGATAAAAAATGATAACAAAAGAGTTGATTTTAAGAATTTTTTCTGCTGCTAACATTTTGAGATGGAACGACCATATAAGGCCTTTTGATTTTTTTGAGCTTGATAAACAGGCGCATAAGATGATAATAGCCTATATAGTCGCAAAGTTCGAGGAAGAAGAAGGCAAAAAAGTTGATTGGATTAAACTTATCGAGGGCGGCATTTTTGAGTTTTTCCAAAGAATAATGCTGACAGATTTAAAACCCGAAGTGTTTCATGAAATAATGTCAAAAAAAGAAAAAGAGCTCAATATCTGGGTAATGGAGAACCTTGAGAAAGACTTAGAGGCTTTGCAGAACGGAATTAAAGAAAGATTTGCAAAATATTTTTCAAACCCCGAATATGCCAAACATGAAAAAAGGATTTTAAGTTCAGCACACAGTCTTTCTACAAAATGGGAGTTCGGTATTATTTATCCTTGGAACGCCATGGTTTACGGGATAGAGAAAACAAAACAAGAGATAGACGAAAGCATTGCAACTTTTGACGATTTGTCGGGAATAAGAAAACTTGTGATAAATAAAAAATATTACGGTTTTCTTGATCTTTGTGGACAGCTGCGTTTCCAGCAGAGATGGGCACAGGCTTTCAGAATACCTAAAACTACCGTTTTAGGACATATGCTTACGGTAGCAATTTTTGCGTACATATTTTCCAATGAGATGGTCGCATGCAAAGCCAGAATCTACAATAATTTTTATTCGGCGTTATTTCATGACCTGCCAGAAATTCTCACCAAAGACATCATCAGGCCGATAAAATCTTCTATATCTGGTCTTGAAAACATTATAAAAATGTACGAAGAGAAACAGGTTGAGGAAAGAATTCTGCCTTTAATCCCCGAAAGCTGGCATAGGGAAATGGTTTATTTTGTGAAAAATGAATTTGCCGACAAGATAATTGAAAATGGTGAAGTGAAAGAAGTAAAAAATGCCGCGGATTATAATTACGACCAATATAATGCCGTTGACGGCACTCTCACTTCTTCTTGCGATAAACTTTGCGCTTATATAGAAGCATCGATGGCACTAGAGTACGGAATAAAATCTGCCACGCTTATGAAGTCTAAAGAATCTCTTTATGATAAATATGCACTAATAAACAAAAACAATTTAAATTTTAAGCAGCTTTTCGATTATTTTAAATGAGAAAATTAAACATCAAACAAATATCGGCAATTACGGCTATTTTTATTTTGTTTGCGGTGGCGTCGGGTTTCGTTTATTTAAAACAGCTCAGAATTGAAATGACTGTGGAAGCAGGTCTTGTATCAGGCACGATAATAGACAGGCAGCAGCAATATTTTAATTTATATGGAGAATTTACGGCTTTGGAAGAACGTTCAAATAGTGAAGTGTTAAAAATTGATTTAAAAGAAAACAAATATTTTACATCAATGCGCATTGAAGTTATGGGAAACACGTTAATGCTGTATGCAAAATGTCCGAAAGGTTTTTTTAAAGGCACGCAGTTATATGTAAAATATAATAATCTGAAAGGCGTAACCTATTATGAAATACAGGAAAAAACCAAAATACCTCTTGCGCGATTGTAGAGTCAATCCTCCAATCAATACTATAATTTGTGCTGTGAAATTGCAGCGGCCGAAAATTAGTTAAACAACAGACCAAAAAAGCCTCAACAGGCTTAATTCCTCGGGATATCTTTAATTCTATTATTGCGTTCGGCATATATAAAAAAATTTGCAGCGTTCACAATTTACTCCGTCGTCTTTATCAAATTCGAAATATTCGCCGGCAGATATCTCGTCAAGAATGGTTTCTATTATTTTTATACAGCTATTATATGTTTCTTCAGCATTTTTGGCATTTGAGAAAAAATTAAATATTTCACTCTTTTTTATGTCATAAATACCACATTCTGCTGCCTTAGCTTTTTCACAGCGTTCAAAAACGTATTTATACAAAGGAAGCTGTAAAGATTTTACTGCTTTTTTTATATTTTTTCTGGTTAAGCCGTCTGCAACAAGTTTGTTAAAATTGCTCGATATCAACGGGGCATCTGTCTTTCCTGTTTTATAGTCGAGAATTACATAATCAGTGCCTTTTTTATCGATCCTGTCTATCACGCATTCTATATCATATGTGTTATTTGCGGATTGCAAAACGGTTTCATATTTTTTTTCACAGAAACAAATTCCATCATATTCTCTAGCAGACTCAAAATTTAACAGTTCTGCCATTCTGTAATCAAGAACTTTTTTGATTAAAAATGCATCTTCTCTGAATTTCAATTCAAAACTGTTTTCAAAAAGTCTGTCAAGTTCTTCGTGAAAATGTTTCTCAAAATCTTTTTCTTTGAGCTTTGAACTTTCCATACCTTCGTAAAATACAGTCTGCAAAAATTTATGTACGAAACTGCCCATTTCACTTTCGGCCGCTTCCTCGCCTATTTCAGCCGCTTTGTCAAGCCCTAAAACATATTTAAAATAAAATTCCAGACGACATCTCAAATAAGTATCTATTTTACTGTATGAATATTTTATCTTTTTAAGATATTGTTTTATTTTATCGGTTTTTTCGTACTTTTTCTTTTCCTTGTTTATTCCAATAAAAACGGGAATAATAAAACCTTTTGTTTTCACGGTGTCCAAATCTTTATTTTTAAGTTGTTTATCCCATATAAGACGTTCGATAAATCTGCTTCTTTCTTCTTTTTCATTATCAGGATATATCAAATTTATATTTTTAGCAGCCGACGTAAGTCTATTAAAATGATAATTTTGTATCTCATAGTCTTTTTTTGCCATCTCTATTCCCAAAGCAAACATTATGTCTTTCGGGATAAGAGGTGAGTCTTTTTTTACTGCAGGAATAGCAGAATCCGTCATACCTATAATAAAAATATTTTCAAAAGACAAATTTCTCGATTCAAGAAGGCCAAGAATCTGCAACCCTTTTAAAGGAGAACCCAGCAGCGAAATTCTTTCATTTTTAATTAAATCGCCGAAAATGTTCAAAATGTCGCTTTGCGCAAATTTTACCTGCGAAACTCTTCCATATTTCATCTGTGCACACAGAGAAAGAATTATTTCTATGGCCGGCGAATTTAAAGGGTAAGATGAAACTATGCTCAAATTGCACAATTTCTCGGTAAACAACTGCATTTCTGCGGCAAAATCCGCAAGCGTTTGCGGTTTTTCCCAGACGGTAAAAAGCGTGTTAAAAATATCGGTTAAAATGCCTTTTAATTTTTCGGGATTTATATATCCGGATGCGCCGGCAGAAGATTTGGAAATTTCTTTTAAAACATTTTTGGCACTGACAATTTCATCAAAAGAAACAAATACTTTCCCTGCAAGATGATTTTTTGAGTTCTTGTCAAAAGACTGCTCAAGCTTGTGCGCAATTATTCTCGACAGTGACGCATCGCCAAAAAATCTCATATTTTTCACAAGAGGATTAGAAAATACTTTTATTAAGTCTTTAACATAATAATTTTTGCCTCTTCTTGAAATCTGTGCATCTATTATGGATTTAAGTAAAGTGAAAACTGCAGTTTTTGCCGCAGGGTATCCAGCAGATACATTATAATTGTCTGTTATAACTGAAATTTCCGATACGACCGACTGCAACAGTTTAGTTTCTGGCAAAATAACTGCCGTTTTATCATGTTCTTTTTCTGGAAGTCTCGAAATGAGATTTTTCAATAGCGTAGATTGAGACTGGTCATCATATGCGCAATAAATGTTTAAAGACATATCTCTATTCTTTTCGGCATATGGAGGCAAAGGAACTCCAAAAGCATCATAAATTTTTCTCAAAGAGGAATATTCTAAAGGATTTCCCTGAACAATAATGGTCAATTTTTCGGAATCGAATATTTTTTTATAAATTTGTATTTCAGTTTTATGAAGATAAAATGGCGCAGCGAGTATAATTTCCTCAAAATCTCCGATAATTTTTTCTGAATCAAATTCGGAAACTTTCAGAAAAGAAAGTCCTTTTGCCGTTTTTGAAGCTTTTTCAAGAGAAGCATGAAATAAAGTTCTTATTCTAAATATATTTTTTAAAAGATTATTTATGCTTTCTGGAACATCATAGCCTATATCGGCATTTGCTTTTACGTTTTTAAGCATGTCCTGCGAAACATTTTCCAAATCAAGCTGATTTATAAAAGAAACTATTTCGATAGCCCACTGTAAAAACTCCGAAAAACTTTTCTTTCCTTTCAAAAGTTCCGACGCTTCAAGCCGTATGATTTCATAAATTATAAAAGCGGCTTCTATATCGGGTATTTTGACAAGTTTCGTATTTTCAAAAATAGCATTTTCTATAAAATCGTCATTTGTAAAAAAAGAAGGTGATGTAAACGACCTGTCTTTCATGACGGCAAGTTTTTTCTTTATAAATAAAAACTGCCTTTTCCCGCCGCTTATAAAAGCTGTTTTTTTACCACTGCCTTTTATGTAATCGCAGACAAAATCAATAATATTTTCGGACATTGAAATGTTGACAATGCGGGATTTCATAGCTGCACTCCAACAACTTTTCCGCATTCCGTATCGATTATATATCCGTAAAAATTCTTTGCAGCATATATCTCTTTCAAACAGTTTATATACTTTATGACCTGCATTCTGTTTTCTTCATTTTCTGCGTTCGAACTTTTAAAATCAATGACAATTACTTCATTTTCTTTAATTATAGTTTTATCTATTCTATAAGTTTCTCCAGAAGAGTTTACTATCTCAAATTCGTTAAAAACTGCCTTTTCATCAATGTCAAAAAGCGATAGGATTTCTTTATTTTTAAAAAAATTAAAAAGCTTTTCTTTAATCCAGACCGTATCATCATACGGAAATTTTCTTTCTGTAAATTCACAAGCTGTTTCTATTTCAACGTTTTTATTTTTATTTTTCAACGTTTTTATTTTTGACAGTGCAAAATGAAGTATGCTGCCACGCTGTTTTGCATTGTTTATATCCAGAGAAAGCGGCTGCGATTGAAAATAATTTTTTATTTCTTTATATCCCGTATCTAAAGCATCGAAAACGGTTTGCATATGTTTGTATTTTAAAGCGTATTTTTCTTTTGTTCCCCTTTTAATGCTTTGCTTGCCTATAAGCAGAGGAAGCGTGTTGTACGATGTTGCGGCTTTTGGAGGAACTATAGCATAAAATTCACATTCGGCTCTTGTCATCGAAACGTATAGAACATTCATTTCAGACATCAGCGTTTTAGCTTTTTCACAATTATAAATATTTTTAAGTTCCGTCGATAGTTCTGACAGATTCTTAGTTATATAAATGAGATTTATCTTCTCTCCTTTATCTGCAAACAACGGCCTGTCTATGTCTGTATGCGCAAGTTTTAAAAACGGCATTATTACAACTGGAAATTGTAATCCTTTAGCTTTATGAATGGTCATTATCTTTATGCCGTTTCCCGAAGAAGTTTTTATGTATAAAATTTCGTTGCCATCTTCAAGTTTTTTGAAATAATCCAAAAAATTTTCAAGGCCACCGTCATCTTCTTCAAATGTTTTTATCAAATCAAGAAAGCGTATTACGAAAGGTTTTGAATCCTTAAAATTTTCGACAACTTTAAATTTTTCCAAAATTGAAAGAGTAAGCTCGTAAACTGGCGTAAAGCCGGCTTGGACAAAAAACTTTTCAAAATATTCCTGCCACAAACTTTCATGTTCTTCTCTGAACTTCTTGTAAAAAATTTCAGGGTTTCTTTTATTATGAAAATCAAATACAAATTCCCGCATTAGAGGAATGTCCGTATCGGCAGCTTTACAAAAAATTTCTCCTGTTATAAACGAAGCAAAAGAAAGACTGTCCATAGGAGAATCAATAAACGCAATAAGCGAAATCAACTGTTTGATAATGTCATTGTTTCTGATATTTAAAGTCTGTCCAGATTCGACATCAAAACCGTTTTCCAAAAGCCATTGTCCTGAAAGCAAAACTTCCATATTGCTTCTGCATAAAACAGTTATGTCGTTTTGATTGAAACGCTGCGTCAACTGGCTTACCATGCCGATAAATATCCGTTTGGTTTCTTCCTGTTGGTCATCTATATTTTTATCTATAATTTCAATCTCGACATACCCTTTTTGTTTTCGCGGATGCCAGTTTTGTTTCGACTGTGAATAAACATCTGTCAAATTTTTGTATTCGTCTATAAAATCTTCATCATTCTGCAAGTCTGCAAGGTATCTTTCAATATTTTCCCTTGAAAATATTTCATTGTTAAATTCGACTATTTCTTTATGGCTTCTGTAATTTTGGGATAAAACTGTAATATCATTTTCATTGACGGTAAACTCGGATAAAGCATTGTAGAAAATTTCCCAGCTGCCCCCCCTGAAATCATAAATTGCCTGTTTTGCATCTCCAACATAAAAAAAAGTGCCGCCATTTGCAATGCTTTCATCCAAAAACCTTTTTATTCCAGCCCATTGCACGGGGCTTGTATCCTGAAATTCATCTATAAGAAAGTGTTTGTATTTTTCCGAAAGCCTGTAATAAACTTCTGGCATTACAGGACTGCCATTTTTAAAAAGTGTCATTGCTTTTTTATTTATGTCATGCAGAAAAACAAGTTCGTCTTTCTTCGCTTTTATTTCGAATTCATTATCTATTCTCGAATAAATATCGGAATAAACTCCATAATAATTATTGGCGTAAAACACGCATAAAGCAGCTATTTCTTTTGCAATTTCATTCCATAATGCGACAGCTTTATCATCAACAACAGCATTTTTTTTGTATTTGAGCGGCGAAGCGAAAGGTTTTGGTATTTTGTCAGGAGCATAGAAAATGAATTTGCCCGTCAAAATAATTTTTTCTATGGCTCTAAGGCAAGAAGAATAAATGTCATGCTCTGAAAAAAGCTCGCAGAACAACTCGGCTTTTTTAATTATTTGCAAAGCTCTTTTCAATATTTCAACATCGAAAGCAAAAGTGCCAATAGCTATGCTTTTTCCTAAATTTCCGGCTTTTTTAAACACTTTTTCAACTTCATTGTATATGTCATTTTTTGGAAACCAGCCGCTTTTGTCAGATATGAGATACTGCGATATATATTGCAAAAGAATTTTTTCCGTATTTTTTGATGTCCCAGCGGACTGAAGAAACGAATCCAAAGCAAATTCGAGATTTTCTGAGTAATCTTTCTCTATGCGAAAGTTGGGAGAAATATCCATATTTATCGCGCAGGCTTTCAATATGGAATTGATGAAACTGTCTATCGTGCCTATGTTAAAATTATCGTAATTGTTAAGAATCTCATCTAAAACTTCAAGGCTCTTTAAGCGTATTTTATCTGCTGAAAGCCCGGTATCGTCAAAAATGCCTTCGGTATCTGCAGACAATGCCGCTTTTTTTAGATATTCTATAACCCTGTATTTCATCTCTACCGCAGCTTTATTGGCAAAAGTAACTGCAATGACGTTTTTTAGTCCGGCTGTGTTTTTGCCGCCATAATCGAAAAGCAGTCGTATATATCTTTTGGCCAGATTATATGTTTTTCCTGAACCTGCCGAGGCCTGTACAGAAGTAATTTGCGCTATTTTATTGTTTATCATTATTTTTTGAAACGGTATTTTTACTGCTTCCCTTAGGATAGGTTTGTCGTAAAATATTCAGCATAAAAATTATTTGAAAAGTCTCTCTCTGGCAATTTCTCTATCAATATCTTTCTTTTTAATGCTTTCCCTTTTATCATAAGATTTTTTGCCTTTGCCCAGACCTATAAGAATTTTGATTTTTCCGCGCGGCGAAAGATAAACTTCAAGCGGTATCACAGTAAGCCCTTTCTCTTTGACTTTGGCGTTTAATTTATTTATTTCGGATTTTCGCATTAAAAGTTTTCTTTTTCTTTTTACATCATAATCTCCGATATGCGTAGATATTTGCTCATACGGAGCTATAAACATATTGTCCACAAAAGCTTCTCCCGAAGAAAAGCGTACAAAGCTGTCCGCCAGACTAACGTTTGAACGCCTAATTGCTTTCACTTCATATCCCGATAAAATGATACCCGCTTCCATTTTTTCAAGTATTTCATAATCGTGAAAGGCTTTTCTATTGGTGGTAAAAGTTTTTTTATCCATATTTATGTGCAAAGCGGCAGACTAACGGTAAATTTAGAACCTTTTTCCTGAACGCTTTCGATCCTGATGATTCCTCCGTGCATGGTTACTATTTGTTTTGCAACAGTAAGTGACATACCTAGCGCTCTCGCTTGTTTTGTCGAAAACATCGGATCAAAACAATGAGCAAGCGTTTCCGTATCCATACCGGTTCCAGTATCTGAAATTTCGACATAAGCCTCATTGGCGTGTTCATAAGATTTTATCGTAACTGTTCCTCCGTCACACATAGATTCTTTAGCATTTTGTATTATGACAGAAAATACCTGTTTCATTCTTTCATTGTCCGCGTAAATTTGTATCTTTTGAAGATTTATGTCAAAAACATATTTTTCATCTTTTTGTTTTTCTGCGGCTGCGTTTATAATTGAATCCAAATCGTTCTTTTCTTTATTTAGCTGTTTTACTCTTGTGGAGTCAAGAAGTTCTGTAATCATATCGTTCATTCTGTTTACTTCGCTTGAAAGCATTTTTAACATTTTATTAGGCGTTTCTCCTTCGATTTTAAACAAATTCGTAAAATAATAAGCTATATTTTTCATACTTGAAAGCGGGTTTTTTAAATCGTGCGATGCCACTGAAGCGAATTTGTTAAGAAGTTTGATTTTTTCATTCATAATTTCTTCACGGGCAAACTCTTCCTCTCTTTTTTGCCGAAAATCGCCGCTTATGTTCATTGTTTTAAACTGCGAAGCTTCTTGTTTTGCTTCTTGAGCATTAGAAACATACTCAGGTGAGAAAGTTTCTTTATTATCGTAAGTTTTATGTTTTTTTACCGCGGATATGCTCTCGAAAGAACCTTGTTTTTCGGAGTTTGTGCAAAAAAATAAAATTAAAAAAGCCGCAAAACAGACGGTGCCTGATAGCAAACCAAAAAATTGATGCAGCGTCCCACTCGATACCGCAGATAAAACAGCAAAAAATGCCGCCGCCAAAATAAATATCTTTATGGACAAATTATTCATTTTTCCCTCTTTAAGATTTTTCCATGATATCAAAAAGCTCATGCGAGTCAAAAGGTTTGTACAAAAAAGAAATGTTAAGCTTTTTAAGACTGTCGACTACGGAGCTTTCAAAATCAAAAACAAAAATAATCTTGGCGAAACCGTTCTTTTCTTTTACTTTACCGTAAAAAACGTCAATGTCGTGAATTTCGCAGGCATCGCAAATTATAAAGTTGCATTTTTCGATATCATGTTCTTTCAAAAAACTTTCCACTGCGGCATAATAAACGGCTTCATAACCTTTTGCCACAACCGCAATCTTTAAATTATTCGACCATAACGGATCGCCGCTGATTATCACGGTTTGCTGTTTGCCCGAATACAAAAGCAGTTCCGAAAGAATATTTTTGTTGATAGGGATACTCATATATTTTATATTTTTTAACATTTTCAGTTCTTTACATTCCGATAAACTTATAATGACTACAATTGAATCTGGCATTTTCTCAGCTGTTTTTTTAATTATTTCATAATCATTTTGCACAGGTTCAACTGCAAAAATGATTTCAGGTTTTCTTCTTTTAATAAAATCGGCGGCGGATTTAAAATCGCTTTTAATCACAGATATAAAGCCCGCGGATTTTAAATTGTCATCTAATAAATCTTCAATGCCGCTGTTATGGGAAATAATCAGTCCGGACTTTTTGGAATTTATTTCTTTTACGGTATTTAATACGTCTTCTATTTCAAATGGTTTGCTTATACATGCAAAAGCGCCTTCTTTTATCGCTTCTCTTATAGTATCGTTCATCGCATATGCGGTCATCATGACAACTATCATCTCCGGACTTATCTGTTTAATTTTTTTAAACACTTCAACGCCGTTCATTCCGGGCATTCTTATGTCAAAAAAAGCTATGTCAAAAGCGTTATTTTTAACAAGTTCCAAAGCTTCAAGACCATCGCAGGCAGTCTGAACTGGATATCCCTCTATTTCCAAAATGCTTGCCAACGAAAATCTTAAACCTTCTTCGTCATCTGCGATTAAAATGTTCAACTTTTTTCCAGGATTCATTGTTTACTCCAATGGAAGCGTTATTGTAAAAATAGTACCTTTGCCTTCGACACTTTCAACAGTCATATCGCCAAAGTGTGCATCGACTATTTCTTTTACTATCGAAAGGCCTAATCCTATGCCTTTAAGTTTTGTAGTATAAAGCGGGTCAAAAATATGCGAAACGGTTTCTTTGCTCATGCCTATGCCGTCATCGGAAATTTTTATTTCAAAAGAACTTTCTTTTTTCGCGCAGAAAATTTTTATCAAACCGCCGTTGGGCATCGCGTCTTTAGCGTTTGAAATGAGATTTATTAAAACTTGCGTCATCTTATCCGGATCAACTATGGCTTTAAAACGCTCAAGTTTTTTAACGACTTCTATATTGTCTGCAAGCACTACATTCGAAATTGCTTTATCGATGAACTCATCTATCCACATCTCAAGTTTATTAAGCTTTTTTGCCCTTGAATAATCGAGAAGATCCGTAATAATTTTATTTGCTCTCGAAACATCCGAAGAGAGCATGTCAAGCATTTTTTTGGCTTTAACATCTTCAAAGCTGCCTATTTTTGAAAGATAATAAGAGATGTTTTTAAGGCTTGCCAGCGGATTTCTCAATTCATGAGCCACTGAAGCAGCTAGACGACCTATCGTGGCAAATTTTTCCGACCTTAAAAGTTCCTGCTGAATATTTTGTACCTTGTCCAGAGTTTCTTCAAGTTCTTTACCGCGCTGTTCAAGCATTATTTTAAGTTTCAGCAAATCCTGTTTTTCATTGTTGAGCTCATCAACGTAACTTTTTAAATCCTGAGCCATCGAATTGAAAGATTCAGCCAGATCACTGAGTTCGTCGCTTGAAGTCAACGGTACTCTGTATGACAAATTGCCCTCGGCAATTTTCTTTGTGCCCAGAGCAAGCTCTTTGATAGGATTGAGCAGTACTTTTATCAAGAAAAAAGAAAGCAGAATGCTTGCAATAATCACTATCACAGTAAGGGCTAAAGCGGATTTAGTTATTTTGTCAACTTCTTTACTTACTCTTTCAAGAGAAACTCCCACTCTTACTATACCTATGATTTCACCGCTGTCATCATTCTCTTTCATATAATCGTTTGCAAGAGAAGCGCCTATATTCGCACGAAGTATGTCATAAGTAACCATGGGAAAAAGCACCTCAAAAATCTTTCCGATTTTTTTTGTCTCGAAACTATTTTTTTTCATAAGTTTTTTATCGTACAAAAGAATGTCGAAGCCTATAGGTTTAGTGTATAATAAATAATCTTTGACTTCTGGATCGAGTATTCCAGATTCCGCCAGTATTTCTCCATTTCTATCATATATAATAGAGTAAATTACGTCTTCTTCATATAAAGCGTTTTCAGTAGAATTTTTTAAGATGTCTATAAACTGTGGAGAAATGTTTAAATCGTTTGAGTTTGCCAGCCTTTTAGCCAAATCCATGCCCTTTTTTTCTGTTGCGCCTATAAGCAGATTTCTTTGTGAATATACAAAATATGCGGTGAGCGTTATTGCCGTAAACACAATAACAAAAGCTATCATTAATATGAATTTGAATTTAAGGTTAAAGCGGATTTTTCTCATTTGTTTTTATCAAATAAAACTACCAGTTAATAATATTAAAAATCGACTAATTAATCAATTATTTATTAATTTTTATCAGGAAGAATTATATTTGAGATAATAACCTTAAAACAAACTTTTATAACTATGAAATTACCTTCATGGCAGTTTGTTATACAATAAAAAAAGCCGTCCCAAAGACTGGCTTTTAAACTTTTATAAACAGCCGACGATAGGGTTTGAACCTACGACCTGCGGTTTACAAAACCGCTGCTCTACCAGCTGAGCTACGTCGGCATGGCGGATATAATATAAAATATGCCCATTAAAGTCAAATAACTCGTTAAGCTCAAAATAGATATGTCATTTTTTTAAATATAATAGAAAAGTGGGATAGCAATGAACACTTCCAAAGAAATAGAACAAAGACAAAAGATTTTGGAACAAGCTGATAAATTAAAATCAAAAGGGCTGATTTTAAGCAAAATATTAGAAATAGTCAGAACCATTAACGATAAAAAACTCGGGTTAAGAGGTCTTTTAGCTCAGGCAACTTTGAGCTTATAGCCCTAAATATAAACATTTATGAACGCGCTGCTAGCTATAATGCCGCTATTTTTTTATCAGAAGTATTAGTCGTTGAAAGACTTAACAAAACTTACCAAGTTTTCAAGATTTTAATCTTCTGTGTTCTTTGCTTTTTTTATAAAGAAAACTTATAATTTTATTTATAAATAATTAAACAAAGAAAAGGTAACATCCCTTGTCCAATAGTAAATTCTTTGCTTTTAACAACATTGAATCCTTTAAACTTTAACTATTTTCAAAGGGATAATGCTGTAAAAATACATTTAATTACTTTAAATGATATGGAGAAATCTAAATGAAAGACAACAGAGGCATAGAGATAAATTATCAATTCAAATTTAAATTATCTAAAGAAGAGGCACCTAAATTAGGCAGATGCATAGCTACTATTGTTTTATTTTTTTTTACAAACATTATTTCCGTTATTGCTGGAATCATTTTTTTTATTCAGTTAGATAATTATACGGCATACAATATTTTATGTTTCGCATTTATTTTAAGTTTTAGCATAGGTTTTATGGCTTTAGCCATTTTTTTTATTCATAAGTACATTCTCATAACTGTAATGCAGTCCGGATATAAACATATTACTCCTTTTTTTAAGACCATAAGCGCGTTTATGGCCGAACAATACACAACTGATGAGAAGTTTCAAGAAAAAATCAATAATACTCTCGATTTTAGAGACATTTATGATAAAAATGCAACATGGATTATAAGAAAAGCCCTCGGTTTTTTTGTTGACCATCTGCCGTTTGTGGATTTTATTAAGAATTTATCGCCTGCGGTAAATGGAAAAGATGCACAAGCCGTAAGTGAATCCATATATTCACAAATGGACGACTATATAGTAAACAAACTTTTCTCAAACAATAATATGAAAGTTTTTTTTATTCTTTATCCTATAAATATTGTGGTAAATATTGTATTGTTATACCTGCTGTGATAACGGCAATAATACTTTTTGCAGACAGCCTTAAAAAATAGATTTTGAATTATTGCTCCCACCTTGAAAGCTCAAATTAGGGGATTCATATACTTTATCTCCGTATTCAGAATATAAACTCAGCTGAACAGTCCCATCTTTTGTCCCGTATCCGCAGACACATTTTCCATATCCAAGTCTTCTGGCCGTATAACAGCCTGCACACAATGATGAAACTATATTTATATTTTCAGGATAAGAAATATATTCTGCATTTGTCTGCCCGAAAAGCACCACAGATTTAACACCTAAAGCTTTTGCAATGTGCATCCGCAATCCGTATCAATATGTAATAAAGAGGTCTTCAATATGGAACATAATCCATCTAACGACGTCTTATTTACGGCATTAATATCGGCATTCTTTAAAACAGGGGAATTAACTCCAACCTGTACTATTTTTATATCTGGAGAAATTTTATTTTTGATTATTGCCAGCAATCTTTTCCAGTTTTCATCAGACCACAATTTTGCATGTCCAAAATTGTCTTTATTTGCAAAACCGCACTGCACGGTAATATATTTTTCTTTCGGCAAAATTCCAAACCTGCTCAGCGGTTTTTCTGTATAGGAAATTGAAAGAGAAATATTATCAATATTATCTACTCCTGCAGTAATTTTTAACACATTTATAAGATTCAGTTTATTTTTTACGGCTTCCTGCTGCATAAAAAAATATTTTTGTCCATCAAAACAATACGGATACTGTTTTTTATATTTTTTAAGATTTTCCAGAATTTTTACCGTTGCGCGCTTTTTTGAGTTAATAACGAAAACTTTGGACAGCTCAAAATTAAATTCGTATTCTATGACTATGTCATATTTATATTTCATGATGTCAACAGCATATTTATTTAAGAAAAACCTTATATTTTTTATCTCTTTAAAAAGCGGATATTTGCTTTTATTATAAATGTCGATAACAATATCAGGATACATCTCTACCAATGCTTTAAGAACGGTTTTCTGTCTGAGAATATCTCCCAGCCCTCCATTTGGAACAAAAGCGGCATATATATTATTTCCCGTATTTGTAAACAGTATTATTGGTATGCGCAAAAAACTTTTTAAACAGTCTTTTATCAAAGTAAATACAGTATTTTTATGCAATGCCGCGTTTATTTTATGCTTTTGCGCATATTCCAGTATTTTGTTTCTATTTTCATTAAAAACAGTATAATCCTGCGTTTGTGGATATTTATATAACGGCATATTTGGTTTCCTACTTTTTACCTGTTTATAAGCCTGTATCTTATCTTTTTTCTTAATGATTTTATAAAAATGAAATTTGTCAACAGCATTATAATTTTTTCTTTCAGCTTTCTTTTCCATAAACAAATATTATTTAATTTTTTATATTCTTCCCGTCCGATATAATCTTCAAAAGTTACAGGATCATACACCATTTCGTCGGTTTTATACTTCATGTCTTTTAACCATTCCCTCATATACTTGTTTCTTATTGAAACTGCGTATTCGATATTAGACGGAAAAGGTCGTAAAAAATCCAAAGAAGCTTCAATGCTTGTGTTTTTTATGTCTTTCATTTTATTAATTTTAATCTGTGCCGGAAAAATATCTTCATGTTTTCTATAAATAACAGTAAGCTCTATGCCATCTGCGGCAAACAATGATAAATGTATAGCCGATCCCTGAATTCCTGCCAAATGTTTACAGTTTTTCATTAATTCTATTTGTTTTTTTATAGATACTTTTTCAGGATATACTATTTTGAATCCGTTGTCCTCAAAAATCTTTTCAATTTCATATTCGCCGCATACGGCACTCTTCTCTTTTTGAAATTTTTTTCTGGATAAATATATTTTATCGTAAAAATATCCTCTCGAATTAGTGCGTATTTTATTATATATTTCCTTGTATTTTTTGTGATAAGTCCGCTCATACAACATATTTGCTTGTTCAGGAATTATAACAGAACGAAATCTTGTAGGAACTTTTATCCTTGCAATATTTTTCTTATCCAAACCAAATATTTCAAGCAGTTCAATAAAAAACACGTCTGATTTGCCGATATATACCGCTTTTTTTCCGAAAAAATTATTATCTAAATAAATCCATAAACGGCTCATAGATTCAATTAAAAAGTGCCCAAAATGAGTGGAAAAATTCCCTAAAAATATAACATCATCGTCAATATATCTGAATTTTTGCTCTACATTATAAATCTCGGGAGCGCCAACATGAACCGTTTGCTCAGAAACTTTCGTTTTTGATAACTCTATTATATTACCCTTATAATCAAAAACGCCGCCTACATTTAAAGCACCTGGGCTTGAACTATGCGAAGAATTGTAATACGGCAGCACAACGGCGTTATTGTAAGTTTCAACTTTCAATTCTCCGGTGTATTCAGTTATTTCAGAAGCATATTTACAAAATTTTTCTTTAAAATTATCTGATGAATAAAGTTTATTCACTTTAAATTATCCTGTTAATATTTTATGCAATAATGTTTTCTCGGTAAAATATTCAATAACTTTCTCAGCTACAAACTCTGGAGTTATTGACTGCATACACATTGGTTTTGCATATCCTATCGGGCATATCTCGCTTGTTGTCCAACAACTACTACATAAAGATGACAGTATATTTATATTTTCAGGATAACCGCTAAACTGTCCATCAGTAGTCCCGAATATTACTAAAGATTTCGTTCCGACCGCTTTTGCAAAATGCGAGCAGGCTCCATCTATATCGATATGCAACAGTGATTTTTGCAATATATAAAACAGTTCGCTTAATGATGTTTTACCTAAAAGATTTATATCGGCTTCCGAAAAATGATAATCGCCTGTACCAATTTGAATGAATTTAATATTTTTATCTAATTTATTTTTTAAAATAATTAATAATTTTTTCCATTGTTCGACATCCCAACATTTTATATCGTTTAAATGTCCGCTAGTGCCTGAGCCGCATTGAAAAGTTATGTACTCTGTTTTATTTGTTATTTGAAATTTATCAAGTGGTTGTTTTTCGGCCAGGATTGTAAAGGAAATGTCATAAACATTGTCAACTCCTGACATCAACTTTAATAAATTGACAATATTGATATTATTTTTTACAAAATTTTCAGGTGATCTTAGAGGAGATTTATTAAAGCAAAAAGGATATTTAGTTCTATACTCGTTCAAATTGTTTAGTATTTTACACGGGAAATGCTTATTTTTATTAAGAAATAATAACTTAACATTACAATGTCTAGCTTCATATACAATATCATAATACTTTTTTATCGTATTTACCGCATCTATATTCAAATAAAATCTTATATTTTTTATATCTTTGAAAAACGGTTGAGCCTTTTTATTATAAATATCAATAACTATCTCTGGGTACATTTTAATCAACTCAAGGATCACACTTTTATATCTTGTTATATCGCCAAAACCGCCATAACAGATAAAAGCTACATAAACATTATCTTCATTTTTGTTTACTGTAATTATTTTGATTATTATAAAAAAATTTCTAAAAAAATCTTTTATGGTATATGTTATTTTTTTCAGTAATCTATACGCTTTGTTATTTGAAATTTTTTTAGCTTTGGCAACATCAACTTTATTCATCATAATATTTATTTTAACTCGATTTTGAACAAATATATCATTTGACTTAACATCTGGACACATGTAAAATGGCATTTTGCACTCCATATAGTAAAGATTAAGCACGAATTCATAAAGCTGCTATTTTTTGTATCTATAATTTCGTAAAATCATAAAACCTATAAATCAATACTTTATACAATAGCATACTGCATAATTAGCAGGTCTGTTTTCTGTTGTAGTCGGAACTACTCTTGAAGCATCAAAATATTGTTTCCCAAATCCCCATTCCCAACCGTCATAAGTAGTGTACTTCCTCTGTCTATCTTTTGAGCTGGCAAATTGTCCGTCAACATAGTTTGCACCTGAATAGTATTCATCGGCTTTCCCATACATTCCTGGATGCAATCCCGTTATATTGCGTATTGAATCACCTTGGAATTGTCCCATTTCAGCAGCTTTGTATACCGTACTATTAACTCCGTCTTTTTGTGGATATACCTGAGTTTGTTCTCCATAGCCCCTCAAAAACATTCCTTGTAAATTTGGAAGTTTAAATTTGCCGCTTGTCGCCGTGCCGTAAAGCGAACCTATTGAAGCAAATAAATCCGGGTAATCTGAAATAGCAACTTCTCTGCCGTCGCAAAGTAAATAACCGGCTGGGATATTTGTTCCAGCGTAAGCAATTACAGTTCCCGGAGGAACACCTAAGTATTCAATATTTGAAGAAGATAGCAGCTTAAAGTACATTCTGTTATTGCTTACTCCTATATATGCGGTAGTTGTGCCGATTTGAATTGATATTTCATTGTTTGAATATAACTTTTCCGCCGTTGCAGAGTGAAACGAGTACGGCTGAGCCATCAGCTTTTCTCTTGGCGTTAAAATATTTGTCCCAACTGTTAACTCAAGCCATATATCGCCTTTACTCCAGTCGACTCCTGTAGGCTTTAAAACATAAGTAAAAATCCCACTGGAAACTGAAACATTTACTGCATTTGATGACCACACCGAATTCCCGCCTGTTTCATTATAGTACAATTTAAATGTCATGCTTACCGTATCGTTTACAAGCGTCTGGTATGACTTTAATCTTCCTGTGTAACGAATTTCATTTGGTACTTCGGCAAAACCAACAGCTGCAAAAATAAAAAACATCAACAACAGCAGCAATATCTTTTTCATTTTATTTCTCCATAAAACGTTGATTAAATAGTCATATATAAAATAAATATGTCTTATTATATTATAAAATGAAACTAATTTCCATATTTTAAAAATTATGAATGATATATAAGGCGGTTAATCTTTTATTTTGCCGTTTCGATTCTATTTGATATAATAAATAAGTTTTATTTTATAACCGGACTAAATTATGACCGATATTTTACGAAATTTAAATTCATCGCAAAAAGAAGCTGTTTTATGTACCGAAGGTCCTTTGATCATTTTTGCCGGCGCCGGCACTGGTAAAACACGGGTCATAACTCACAGAATAGCTTATCTGCTTGATCAGGGCGTTCCACCATGGTCTATCCTTGCCGTAACTTTTACCAATAAAGCCGCTGAAGAAATGAAAAAGCGCATAAACGATTTGATCTCTGGTACGGGAGCAAATGTTTGGGTTTCAACATTCCATTCTTTTTGCGCTTACTTTTTGCGCGTTGAAGCATCAAAAATAAATTTAAGTCCCGATTTTTTGATATATGACTTTGTGGATCAAAAGAATGTTATCAAGGATTGTATCAAAGAGTTAAATATTGATGAAAAGAAATTTAAGCCTTCTTCAATAACCAATAAAATAAGCCGCGCAAAAGATGATTTACAATTTCCATCGGATATGGCAGCTGACGCCGAACATGCAGGAGATTTTTTCAGTATGGTTATAGCTAAAGTTTATCAGCTGTACCAGAAAAAACTTGAGATGTCGCAGGCTCTCGATTTTGGAGACTTAATCATGCGTACGGTTATCTCACTGCAGCAATATCCCACCATGCTTGAACATTATCAGCAAAGATTCAAATATATTTTAGTTGACGAATATCAGGACACAAATCACGCACAGTACATATTTGCAAAACTTCTTGCCGCAAAACATCATAATATATGTGTCGTAGGCGATGATGATCAAAGTATTTACAGCTGGCGCGGCGCTGATATAAAAAATATTTTGGATTTTGAAAAAGATTATCCCGAAGCAAAATCCGTAAAACTCGAACAAAATTATCGTTCTACACCAAAAATTTTATCTGTGGCATGGCAGGTGGTTAAACATAATGGCGGCAGAGTAGAAAAAAAATTATGGACGCAAAATCCCGACAACGGTTCTGTCTCTGTGGTCAAAACAGCAGACGCAAATGATGAAGCTGCAAAGATCGTTGACATAATAGATTTAAATATACATAACAAAAAATACAGATTGTCAGATTTTGCGGTTTTTTACCGCACAAACGCCCAATCGCGCGCTTTTGAAGACGCATTCAGAAGGGCAGGCATGCCTTACACAGTCATAGGAACATTGAAGTTTTACGATAGGGCAGAAATTAAAGACATAACTGCTTATTTAAAGCTCATACATAATCCAAACGATAATATAAGTTTGAAAAGAATTATAAATATACCCAGAAGGGGCATAGGTAAAACATCTGTGGAAAATCTTGAAAAAGAAGCTCTGAAAAGAGGTTTATCCATTTGGCAGACAATACCTTACGCCGCTGAAGCAGGGCTGAACAGAGGAGCGGTTTTAGCTCTTAATTCTTTTGTGGATTTAATTAAAGGTTTCATCAATTTGAAAGAAAGTGAAAACGTAAAAACCATAGCCAAACAGGTAATAACGCTTTCGGGGTACATGAAAGAACTTGAAAACGAAGATACCCCTGAAGCAAAAGTAAAAATTGAAAATATTCAGGAATTAATTTCCGCTATCGACGATTTTGAGAAACGCTCGCCGGACGAATCGTTATCCGGCTATTTAACTCAAATAGCTTTGGTAAGCGATGTTGACGGTTTAGATGAATCTCAGGGAAAAGTCACTCTTATGACTCTTCATTTGGCAAAAGGTCTTGAGTTTGAAAACGTTTTTCTATGCGGACTTGAAGAAGGATTATTTCCGATAGGAGAATCTGCTTTCAGTCCAGAAGAGCTTGAAGAGGAAAGAAGATTGATGTATGTCGGAATGACAAGAGCGAGAAAACATTTATATTTGTGCTGGGCATCGGAACGTCCCGTTTATGGAAAAACCAAATGGAATATACCTTCGCGATTTATTATGGAAGCCGGATTTAACGAAGAGTTTGCGCAAAAACAGCCCAGCCTTAGCAGTTTTAACCACGGATTTAACAAAACAAAATGGAGCAGACATGACAATTATAGCGAAAATTTAAAAAACAAAGCGCAGTACAAATATAAAGACAAAGATACTTACGATTATATTCCTTCTGAAGATGAAATACTACATGATGAACCGCTATACGTTCCTGCTTCGGATTCAAACCCTTTTAAAATAGGCGTTGTCGTTTTGCATCCGGTTTTCGGCAAAGGTAAAATTATTGAAAAGTCCGGTTCCGGGGACGATTTAAAGCTTATCGTTTTGTTTGAAAACGGGCAGTGGAAAAAACTTCTGGCAAGAGTTTCAAACCTGACTTTAATTTTATCGTGAATTACCTTCTTCTGTTTTGGCATTGTTTGAATTTAAAGCTGCCAACCCGTTTTGTTTGAGCATTTCTTCCTTCTCTGCGGTAACTTCATACGCAAGTTCTTCAGGATTTCTTTTCTGAGATGTAGTTTTCCGTAGTTTTTCTTCTTGTTTCTTTTTTATTACTGCGCCGACTTTATCGGATGTAGCAGTAAAATACATTCCGAGCAAAAAAGCAATAACTACCAAAAATATTGATATAGTTATCCAAAGTTTATGGCTGCCGTGCATTTTTCCCCCTTCCAAGCTATTTTTGGCTGTTTGTCAATGTAATATTATACTATGTAATTTCTGAAAATATTTGCTTTTTTTGTTCCGTTAGTTTTTATTTTATAAAATATGCGTATGGAATTTAAAGATTTTTTTGGAATACAAAAGCAGGAAATAAAAGAGGACTGTATAATATGCCAGCTCTATGATCTTCCTTTATTTGCAAAAAAGTCGGAAATCGGCTTTTTTGTGAAAACCGCAGAAGCCGAAAATGCTACAATAATAGGCTTAAAAAATAACTTTCTGGCCGGCGATGCAGTTTTACACTTAAGAAACAGCAGCTGTAAAAAAATTTATCTTTTTGGAAACTGCGGCGGCTGTGCCGACGTTGAATCTGGAGATATTTTGATGATAGACAAAGCGTACAATTTCGAAAGTTTTTCAAAAATGGCTGCACACGACACAAACCCGGACTTTTTCACTTCTTCAAAAGAGCTGCTTGAGGATTTTTACAGTAATAACCACTATGAAGATTTAATAAAAACAAATTCCGCCTGTGTAAGTTCACTGCTTTTGGAAGCTGAATACATAGACTGGTTTAAAAACAATGGTATTTGTGCCATAGACATGGAGTCTTCAATAGTATTTTCCGCCGCAAAAAAAATAGGCGTGAAAGCCGTTTGTTTTATGTACGTCGCCGACCATATCGAGAAAAGTCCCATCGGGTTCGAACTTGATGAAAAAACAAGAAAGGCAGTTTCTTGCGCGAGAAGAAAGCTGCCGCGAATGATTCTGGATTTTATAAATGGCAGATAATATTCGCAAACTTATATCTGGTCGTTTTCCGAAGTTTGGAACTAATAAAAGCCGCGAAATCGAAAGGCTTGTTTTTGAAATCTCAAAAAGAGAGAACCTCTCTCCCGATGTGGTAATCGTTTCTGTTACGGACAATCTCTATGAAGCCGTTAAAAAAGTTTTGCTTGAAAGAAGGTATCCAGAAACATTCAAAAAAATGCAGTTAAGCTCTTTTTACCTGCCTAAATATGATACAGACGACAATTTTAAAGCCGATATTTCAGGACGGCTTTTCCATCCTAAAAAAGTTTATTATACGAAAGACGCCGCGAATTCGGAATTGTTTTCAAGAATAAAATCTTTTTTTCCACAATCCGATTTTACGGAAATAGAGTCGCTTAAAAATTTTTTGTCGGGAAAAACTTTTTCTGCGGCAGATTACAATAAAAGAATTGACAATTTATTTATCGTGCGTGAAAAATACAACTTTTTTAAAAAATGCCCGTGCACTCCAAAAGTTTTTAATTGCGGTTATTCAATAATGAATCTTGGGATGGGCTGCCCATATGAATGCTCATACTGTTTTCTGCAAGGCTATCAAAATGTTCCTGGAATAGTTATGCCTTGCAATATTTTGGATTATTTGTCGGATGAAAAAATAATTTCTAATACCAAGGGCTTTTTCGGCTGCAAAAGGATAGGCAGCGGAGAATTTACGGATTCTCTCATTTTTGATCATATAACAAATTTTTCAAAAAAAATAATCCCATTTTTTAAGAAAAAAACCGATATTTATTTTGAATTTAAAACAAAAAGTGTAAATATAAACAATATGCTTGAATGCGGAGGAGTCTCAAATATCGTTGCAGCATGGAGTGTAAACTCTGAACAAATAAGTGCAGAAAACGAATATAAAACGACTGATTTGCGGCAAAGATTAAACGCGGCAAAACAGTGCGCACAAGCAGGTTTCACCACCGCTTTTCATTTTGACCCTGTTATCGCTTACGAACAGTGGAAAAACGGATATAAAGATGCAATAGATATGATTTTTGACATTGTTCCAAATGAGAGCATAAAATGGATAAGCTTGGGAACCCTGCGCATGCCAGCAACCCTAAAATCCATTATTGAAAATAGATTTCCGAAAAACTCTATTTTAGATGGAGAACTGCTGCTAGGAAAAGATTATAAATTAAGATATGACGAAGATATAAGGATTGAAGTTTACAACTTTATGAACAGAATCATAAAATCTAAAAAGTCAGCTGCGGTCGTTTATTTGTGCATGGAAGAAATCCAGATATGGAAAAGAAGCGGTATTATTTAAAAGTGGAAGCTTATTAAGAAGCTTGTCGAGACAAGAACTGCCGGCTTGAGTTCCTGCTAAGATTGTGCAGCTAATGCATACAGAGTTACAAATAAACCTTTGTCTTTTCCGTTTCCATTGCCGTTTCTTCTGTCTTTTAATATTCAGCTACAAACTCGATAAATTCGTCTTCGGAAAAAGCTGTGCTTTTGTGTATTTTTCCGTTTTTGAATTCCACAAGATATAAAAGTTTATGTTCCTTTGTCGGAAAATAATATCTCAGCTGCCCTACAGGAATACCGTTTGAAAAATAACTTTCAAAACAAAGCGTGCCGTTTTCATAAAAGTTTTTTATCGAACCATGGAGAAGGCTGTTTTTATAGCTCGCTTCGGTTATAAGGCTGCCATCTTTGCTGTAAACCGAAGAAACGCCTTCAAGCTTGCCGTTTTTGTATCTGTATTCGGCAAGTTTTTCGCCTGTGACATAATACATTCTGGATATGCCGTTAAGTCTGCCCCGGGAAGAGTAATTGTCCGTACAGATAACTTTACCTTCAGGAGAATAGGTTTTAAAAACTCCAGAAGGAATGCCGTTGACAAATCTACCTTCATATCTGATTTGTCCGTTTTTATAATAAGTTTTATGTATGCCGTTAAAACTGCCTTTTTCAAAAAATTTTATTTCATTTATCATCTTTCTTGACTCGTATAGATGAGTCATGGCGGGACCCTGCCATACTATGATTTCTCCCGCCTGTTTTTTTGATGATACACCTCTGTTTTCTTCGTCAATATGCTGTATCTTATTGATATTTTTTCCATCTTTGTAAAAAAGAGTGCTTACTTCTCTGCCCTTTTCGTCATAATATTTTGCATATCCTTCAAGTTTGCCTTGCTTGTAGGTCATCTCGGATTTTACCACGCCCGACAAATAATATTTTATATATTCTCCATCAAGCACATTATCTTTATATGTTGACATTTCAAGAAGCCGGTGCTCCTTGTCATAAAGATGAGCGTGTCCGTTTAACTTGTTACCAACATAATTGTATTTGTAATAATTTCCATTTTCAAAATATATGTGTGCCGGTCCTTCAACTTTGCCGTTTATATAAAATACTTTTTCAGATACGTTTCCATTTTCAAAATATTTTATGCCAATTCCCTGTGGAAAATCGTTAACATAATACAGTTCATACATTACTTTGCCGCTCGGATAAAATCCGAAAGCTTTTCCATCTTTTTTATTATTCTTATAATTCCACGTATAAATCAGATTACCGCTATCATCGACTTCTTTTACTTCTCCGTTTATTTTCGCTCCGTCAGAAAATTCTGAAGGATTGTTTTTCTTGAGTTTTTCTTTTGCTATTTCGTTGCCTTTTGCATCATAGTAAACATAATATTGTTCTTTATCGTAGGTAAATTTCTTTTTTGTTACGGCGGCGTCGGCTGTAACAAAAAAGAAAAATACTGCAAAATATAATATAAATAATTTTCTTATCATAATATTACGAGATTATCCCTATGTATTACTTCATCTTCCTGTGCCGAAACAATCTTTTTCATTTCTTTTGTATTTTTGCCTTTAATTTTAAGCACTTCTTCAAAACTATAATTTATCAGACCTCTGGCAAACTCTTTTTTTGAATCTTTTTCCGACACGGCTACCGTGTCTCCTCTCTTAAAATTTCCACTTATGTTGTTTATTCCGGCAGCAAGCAGACTTTTTCCTTTTTTTACCAGTGCTTCCTCGGCTTTTTTATCAACAAAAATACAGCCTTTTGGCTTTTTGCCGAACGCTATCCACGATTTTTTCGCTTCCAGTCGACATGTTTTTGCTTTAAAAACCGTACATCTGGCTTTTTCTTCACTTATCCGCTTTAACATGCCAGGATTGGAGCCGTTGGAGATAATAGTGTCCGCTCCCGATGACGTAGCTATTTTTGCGGCAAGAATTTTAGTTTTCATTCCGCCGCTGCCTTTGCCGCTGCCTGATTTTGCATCAGCAAAAGATTCTATGTCTTTGGTTATTTTTTCAACTCTTGAAATAAACAGCCCTCTTGAAGGATGTCCTTCGTAAAGGCCGTCGACATCTGTAAAAATAATAAGTTTGTCAGCGTCAACAGCTGCGGACACCAAAGCCGCCAGCGTATCGTTGTCTCCAAAATTTATCTCTTCTACAGCAATGGTATCATTTTCATTTATTATGGGAATAACCCCATTTTTCATAAGTTCGTAAAGAGTATTCCTCGCATTTATATATTTCATTCTGTTTTCAAAATCATCTCTGGTGAGAAGAAGCTGTGCGACACTTATACCGCAAACACCGAAAGCTTCACCATAAGCGTTCATTATAAGAGGCTGCCCGATTGCCGCCAAAGCCTGTTTTTCCCTTAAAGTTTTAGGCTTATTTTTTAATTTTAAATGTCCCATTCCAGCTCTTATGGCTCCAGAACTGACCAATAAAATTTCATTCCCTTCTTTTTGCAGATCAGAGATATTTTTTGCCAGCAAGGATATGTACGATTTGTTTAAACCGCCGTTTTTATCGGTAAGAGTACTCGTACCTATTTTTATTATAATCTTCATATTTTTTCCGTAAAAATTTTTAATGTAATATTATTAGATTTTACACATTTAGGCTATGTTTTTCAATTAAATAAAATTTCGCGAATTGTACAAAAAGGCATAGTTTAAGCCGCTATCAGCATCATGCTTAACGCAAGAGTATTTATTGATATTTTAACCGCATCTTTAACATATTTGTTCACTCTCGGCTTCTTCAGATGATACAAATATTTCTATAAAAGGAGCATTGGCATTTTATCCTGCATCTGCTTTTTATTTGTCATGATTTTTCGGAGAAATTTTGACTGCCGTTTGAAACCTGAAAAGTTTACTTATCGTTTTAGACTCTTTATTAACGGCAGAAACGTTAAAAGCGTTCTAAGGAGGAGATTTGAGAACGGGTTTAAATCAGGTAGGTATGCTTATCCTTTTAATTTTTCAATTAAAATTTTGTTTACTATCTGCGGATTTGCCTGTCCTTTTGATTTTTTCATTACCAAACCGACAATCGCACCGATTGCTCTTTCCTTTCCGGCTTTAAATTCCGCAACAGCTTTGGTGCTTTCGCCTATAGCTTCTTCGCATATTTTTATAATTGCAGATTCATCGGAAATTTGTACCAGTCCTTTTTCTTTAATTACGGATTCGGGATCAACGGACTTTTCATACATTTCCTCAAAAACGGTTTTAGCTATTTTTCCCGAAATTGTACCGTCTAAAATAAGGCTTACGAGTTTGGAAAGATCTTTGCTTGAAACGGGCGACTCGCTTATTTCTTTGCCTGAAGCGTTTAGTTTTCCGCTGAGTTCGGTAGAAATCCAATTTGCCAAAGGTTTTGCCGCAAGCTCTTTATTTTTCGCCGCATTAACCGCTTCTTCATAATAATCGGCAATTTGTTTTGAAGACGTTAAAAAATCGGCATCATACTCCGATAATGCACACTCTTTAATCAATCTAGCTTTTCTCGCTTTCGGCAGCTCCGGCACCTGTGCGCGCAGCTCTTCTATAAATGAATCAGGTAAGTTAAATGGAACCAAATCAGGTTCAGGGAAATATCTGTAATCCAAAGCGCCTTCTTTAGAGCGCATTGACTTTGTAATACCTTCTTCAGCTTCCCATAACCGCGTTTCCTGAACAAGTTTTCCACCGCGTGAAAGAACTTCTATCTGCCTTTCGGTTTCATAGGCAATAGCATCTCTTACTCCTGATATTGAATTCATATTTTTGATTTCAACCCTTGTACCGAGATCTTTCTGTCCATTGGGACGCACGCTGACATTTACATCGCAGCGCATTTTTCCTTCTTCCATACTGCATTCCGAAGCGCCAATATAACGTACTATAGTTCTAAGCTCAGTAAGAAATTCCAACGCTTCCTGTGGGGAACTCAGTTCCGGTTCTGTAACGAGCTCCATCAGTCCTACACTTGCTCTGTTTAAATCGAGAAGCGAATAATCCAGTTTTCTGCTGCCTATTTCGTGAACAAGCTTTCCTGCATCTTCTTCAAGATGTATTCTTGTCAAATTTATGACTTTTTCTTTGCCGTCAACCGCTATAGCAAGTTTGCCATTCGAACACAAGGGTGGTTCCGACTGTGTAATTTGATAATTCTTCGGAACATCCGGATAAAAGTATTGTTTTCGCGCAAATGTGCATTGTTTATTTACTGTAAAATTTAAAGCAAGCCCTGTTTTTATAATAGCCTCTACAGCTTTTTTGTTCAGTATCGGGATAGCGCCCGGCTGCGACGTGCATATTACACATGTATTAGAGTTTGGTTCCGCTCCAAATTCCGTAGAACATTCACAAAAAACCTTCGATTTGGTGTTAATCTGCATATGTACTTCAAGTCCCACGACAGTTTCATAATTTGACATTGTATACCTTCTTATGATGTTAATAACATTTTTTTATCATTTATATTTTGGGATATTTTGAAATATCGAAACCTGAAATTCTTTCGAAAGCGCTTGCCGCTTGAAAAAGTTTTGCATCGGAAAATCTTTTTCCCATAAAATGTACGCCCATTGGCATATGACTTTTCACAAAACTGCACGGAACTGTAATTCCGGGAAATCCTCCGAGATTGGCGGCTATAAGAAATATGTCGCATTCTTCCGGCAGATATTCTCCGAATTTTACGGGCATTTGCAAAGTCGCAGGTGAAAAAATAAAATCGCATTCGGAAAGAGCTTTATTCAAATCATTAATAAGCAGCGTACGCACTCTCTGCGCTTGATGATAGCATCTGTAATAATTTTTGGCTCCAAGGACGTAAGTTCCAAACAGTATTCTCTTTTTTACTTCATATCCCAGAGACTGTGACCTGCTTTTTGCGTATTCGTCATTTAAACTTATGCCATTCGGAGAACGGTATCCATAACGAATGCCGTCAAAAGTGGC
Organism: Candidatus Endomicrobium procryptotermitis; assembly: GCA_031279415.1. NCBI lineage: Bacteria > Pseudomonadati > Elusimicrobiota > Endomicrobiia > Endomicrobiales > Endomicrobiaceae > Endomicrobium > Candidatus Endomicrobium procryptotermitis. The sequence goes on from JAITIP010000035.1 coordinate 39,544, forward strand.
GATATTTGCGGAAACTTCTGCACACATAATAACTTTATAAAGCGCCGGAACATATTTGTAAGATGGAGCGCTTATTTCGACGATTTCTGCTCCGTAAAGCTGTAGATTTTTTATGACTCCCTCAAAAGATTTTAAAATTTCGCCGTCTGTATCATAATCTGAAAGTTCTTTTGGTATTCCTATTTTTAAATTCTTTAATGTATCGGGATTTTCAAGCCCAGCAGTATAATCCGTTTGTTCGGTAGGTTCGCAAACTGGATCCCTGTAATCTTTTCCTGCTATCACGCTTACCAACAAAGCTGTATCGTAAACATTTTTTGAAAAACTGCCTATCTGGTCGAAAGAAGAAGCTAAAGCACAAACTCCATACCTGCTTATAAGTCCATAAGAAGGCTTGTATCCTACTATTCCTGTAAAGCCGGCAGGCTGCCTTATTGAACCGCCCGTATCTGAACCCAATGCGAAAGGAGCCATCGCAGAACTGACGGCAACGGCGCTTCCGCCGGAAGAACCTCCTGGAATGCGCTCGATATCCCATGGATTTGCCGTCTTTTGATAAGCCGAAGTTTCAGTTGATCCACCCATGGCAAACTCGTCCATATTTGTTCTGCCGATAAAAACAGCACCTGCTTCTTTAAGTTTTTCTATGACGGCAGCATCATAAGGAGAAACATAATTTTCAAGATATTTCGAAGCGGAAGTCATGCTTTCGCCTTTTATCATTATATTATCTTTTATGGCTATCGGAATTCCTTCGAGAATTCCACATTTCACACCTGACTTTATTTTTTTGTCGGAGGCTGCTGCGTGTTTTAAAGCCTGCTCTTCATTGAGCTTTAGAAAAGCTTTTACTTTAGGCTCGACTTCTTTTATGCGTTTATAACACGCTTTTACGGCATCGACACTTTTTACTTCTCCCGATAAAATCTTTATTCTCAAATCCTTCACTGAAACAGTTAAAATTTCATCCATAATTATATCCTTAAAGCCATTTTTTCTTCTTAAAATATATCAACAAAACTATAATAGATACCAGCATTATGCCCACCGCAAAAAACCATGATCCTTTTTCTCCGAATATTAAATATTCTGGAAATGTGACATTCATGCCAAAATATCCCGATATAATAAGAACAGGAAGAAGAAGCGTCGCTATAATCGTAAGGAGTTTTATCACTTCGTTAAGTTTTACTGTTACGCTTGACATATAAACTTCTAGAAGCCCGCTTATCATTTGGCTTCGTATTACTATGGATTGATTAATTCTTGCACACTGAAAGAAAATATCTCTGAAATATGCGATATATTCTTTTGAAATTATGCTATTATTTGCACGAGTAAAATAAACATACGCCATCTGCTGCGATTCGGCTATTTTTCTTATGGCAAGAATAACTTTTTTAATGTTTAAAATCTCTTCCATATGTTTTTGCTGCGGATCTTCAAGAATAGAATCTTCAAGAGAATCCATTTTATCATCTATTTTTTCAAGCGTGAATTCATAACTTGAAACGACCTTGTTAAAAATATTGTACATAAGGTTGGCAAGGCTTTTAAGTTCTATTTGAGGTCTGGCTTTCGCTTTTTCGTAAATCGTTTCTATAAAGAAAAGTTCTTCGCTATGAACGGTTACGACAAAACCTTTGCCAGTGAAAATGTTCAACTCGTAAATACTTTCGTCAAACTCCTGAATATAATTGGGTTTAAGCTGTATGCCGTGAACGGCTCCGAAAACATAATTTTCAAACTCTTCCATTTTCGGATAATACTGAGGGAAAAGACAATCTTCCAAAGACAGTTCGTGAAATTTAAAAGATTCTGTAAGCAGAGCTGTTTCTTCATGGCTTAAATCGTGATTTTCCAAAATAATGTCCACCCATATAAGTCTTGGGTTTTTATTAAAAATTTTGGCTATCGCGGCTGCATCATTTTCAGTATGAAAGTCGCCGTTAAAAGTGTAAATTGCTTTAATCATTTGATTATTCCGCCTCGATAACCTTTTGCACTTTATAAAATGTTCCTTCTCTTTTGGGAGCGGCATTGAGCATTTGTTCGATTGTTTCTTTAGGACAGGGCTTTACAACGTCTTCTCTCCAAACGTTTCTAAGCGAAGTTACATGAGTGGTAGGTTTTAAATCCGAAATATCGGGCTGTTGAAGAATTTCAACGAATTCCAGCATCTTATTCAAATCTTTAAGATACTTTTCTTTCTCTTCTTCTTTTACTTCGATTCTTGCCAAAAAAGCCGTTGTTTCAAGTTCTTCTTTCAACATAAAAATACCTCTTAAAACATATTAAAGCATATAAAAATAATAATGCGAAATTATACAAAAAACGTTAGAACGCTTGCAACTACAACTTTTTGATTTTACAAAAATTTTTTTATTTATGTATAATATAAAATCATGAAATATAACAAAAAGATATTGTTTTTGTCAATTTTTATCTTTTTTACAGTACAACTTTCTTATTCTGCGGGAAAAACCAATATCCCCATTCTCCCTGAGAAAGCCAATAAAAGTGACATAACCGAAAAAGAAATCAATTACCCGATTGAGTTTACTATTCCTTTAATGCAGGAAGAGGAAAGCGATCCCGTAATCAATCTTGTTGTGAGTGCAATTTCCTCCGCGGCGGAAAGCAATGAAACCAAAGGCGCAGTTTTAGAAACTGAAGCTCTCTACAGAAGAGCTGTAGCCGCTTTTAAAAACGGAAAATCCGAAGATGTAAAGAAATATTTCAGTTTGTTTATGAAGAAATTGGAAACAGCGCAGATAGATCCTGGCATTTATTTTTTCTTGTTTGATGATTTTGACAACATTATCACAAAACTCAAAAGAATTTATACTATAGATATGCCGTCTCCCGTGCTTGAATCCGAAAAATATTCCATACCGATGGAATGCAAAGATAACTCTCTAGTCGAAAAATACATAGGGCTTTATTCTACCGACAAACCTAAAGAAAGGATAAAAGCTGCTATTGAAAGAAGCGGCGCTTATAGGGAAATAGTATTGAAAGCTCTTCAGGATTTCAATCTGCCGCAAGAACTCATATATCTGCCGGTTGTCGAAAGTCTATATAATAATAGAGTGGTGTCCAAAGCGGGTGCAGTAGGAATTTGGCAGATTATGGCTCACAGAGGAAGAGGTTTAAATCTTAAAATAAATTATTGGATAGATGAAAGGAGAGATCCAGAAAAAGCTACCAGAGCAGCATGCTTATATTTAAAAGAGTTATACTTAATGCTTAACGACTGGCATCTTGTTCTTGCCAGCTATAACAGAGGCGAATATGGACTTTTAAGAGATATGAAATTTTCAAACGCTTCAAATATTACTGAAATGACGGACAGAAATGCTATTCCCAAAGAAACGCAACAATATGTTCCGCAGTTTATAGCAGTAGTTACATTAGCCAATAACCCTGAAAAATATGGTTTTGACAACATAAAATTTCATGAACCTTTAAAATACGATAAAATAAAAACAGACCGCGTTATAGATTTAAAAATTGCCGCACAGTGCGCTGAAACGACGCTTGAGGAAATAAAAATGCTAAATCCTGCTTTAAATGCATGGTGCACTCCTCAGGGATATCCGGGCTTTGAACTCAAAATACCTTATGGAACAAAAGCTAAATTCCTTGAAAATATAGCTAAAATAAAAGATTTAAATCCATCTCCTGGATTTATAAAACATAAAGTCAAAAAAGGTGAATACATAGAAAAAATAGCTTTAGAATATAAAACTACTCCAAAAGAAATCTTCAAAGACAATCAAGGACTTTCAAAGAAAAAATATCTACAGATAGGCCAAATAATAGTCATACGGCCTGGAAGAAATTATTTTAAATGATTTGATTTTTATGGCAACTGCAGCTACAGTTGACTGCTCCATTGTGGCTTTGCCCATTACCTTGTTTCCATCTTTTACATATTGCTTTCCAACATTTATCCTTTTTAAAGGCTCTTATTAAAATTGCATAACTAAACGCATAATTACAAATAATCCTTTGCCTTTTTTCTATTTTTCAGTTTTCAACACACCATTTAAATGCTTTTTATCTCGCTTCCCAATTTTTACATGCCTATGCCAAATATATTATAAGCTCAGACATATGGCTATAAGTGCATTTTTTAATTTTACTCAAATCTCAATATTTTAGATTGACAAAAATTTTAATTTATGATACATATAGATTCTTAAAATTTTATTAGATTAGTATAAATCAATAAAAACAAATTCAAAATTCTATAATATTTGTAATTTATGGAGTTATTTTATGGTTTCTGCTTCAAACGTATATTTAGTTGATGTATCGAAAGATGTTTTGCGATATGCATACAAAGGCAGATTGATTGGAATGGCTTTGGCGCAAAGATCCGCCGTTGCTAAAGAAGAAATTTTTACAAAATATAAAGAACTTCTTCAAAATCCTTCAAGTGGAGCAGTAACATATATACATATTCCTTATTGTCAATATAGATGTTCTTTTTGCGGATTTGCAGGTTCAAAAGTTACAAAAGAAGAAGGCAGCAAATATGTAAATGCGCTTATTAAAGAAATCGAACTTGTTTCGCAATACGCTTATGTTAAAGAAACTCCAATGCAGGCGGTATATCTTGGAGGCGGGACGCCTTCGGCAATAGAGCCGCAATATTTGTCCCTCCTAATCGAAAGTTTTCATAAATATCTAAATTTAGCAAATGACTGTGAAATAACTATTGAAGGACGTATACATGATTTTGAAGGTACCCGCGGAAAAGATATTATACAAGCTGGCTTTAACCGTTTATCCATAGGTGTACAGAGTTTTAACACTAAAATAAGAAAAAGTTTGGGACGTGTTTCCGAAAGTAAAAAAGTACTGGAAATTCTTGCAAACCTTGCTTCATATAACAGAGCTGCAATAATTATAGACCTTATATACGGATTGCCCGCACAAAGCGTGGAAATGTTTCTGGAAGATTTAAAAATTGCAGAACTTGCCGGAGTTGACGGGCTTGACACGTACCAGTTAAATGTTTTTGAAAATAGTCCGCTTAAAAAATCCATTTTGGCTGGTTCAATGCCAGATGCTGCAAAAATCAGTGATCAGGGTGAATTTTATAAATCGGCTTATGAATATCTGACGAAAAATCATTGGCATCAGCTTAGCTTAAATCATTACGGCAAAACTTCCAGAGAAAGAAATATTTACAATCCATGGGTAAAAAGAAAAGCAGGGTGTCTCGGCATAGGTGCAGGCGCAGGAGGTTCTATAAATGGATGGAGCTATTACAGAATGCCAGCAGCGCAAAGATATATTGAAAATATAAATATTGGAATTTTTTCTCCGGACAGTCTCAGCACGCCAAACTCACATTTAGCACTTTCAAATAAAATTACCGAGCAGATGGAGAAAGGATATTTGAATACGGAAGAAATATTTGCGATAAACGCGGATTTTAAAGCAAAGCTTGCGCCATATTTAGAAAATTGGCTGCAAGCAAAACTTGTGGAATTTGACGGAAAATATATGAATCTTACTACGGCCGGAAAATTTTGGGGCGTTAATCTTACCCGTGCTGTAACAGATATTCTTACTGGGGAAAAATAAAATGCACATTTTAATCGTTTATTCGTCTCTTACGGGCAATACGAAAATGATTGCCGAATCAATTTACGGAAAAGTTTCATCAAAAAATGAACACAAGTCCGACATCTTTCCAGTGGAAACTGCTCCATCGGCGGACAATTATGACCTTATTTTTTCAGGCTTTTGGGCAGACAAAGGCGGCGCTGACATTAAAACAAAACAATATCTGGAAAAAATTCATAATAAAAAGGTCGCATTATTTTTTACTTTGGGCGCATATCCCGACAGCGAACATGCAGAAAATATTTTTGTAAGAGCAAAAAATATTCTTGCGGCAAACAACTCGGTTTTGGGACATTTTAAATGCATGGGAAAAATCGACCCGAAAATACTCGAACTTTCTACAAAAGCCCATGGCGTTATAACACCTGAAAGAGCGGCAAGAATAGAAGAAGCAAAAAAACATCCGAACGCAGACGATTGCGTAAATGCGGGATTTTTCGCCGAAAATATTTTAAAGAAGGTATAGTTTATGATAGAAAATATATACGCTAAAATAGGAGCGGCGGGAATTGCTCTTGTTATCATCGGAGTAATATGTGTCTACCTTGCAGCAAAAAATATAATTTATTTGTGCATAGTAGGCCGCGATTTACACAGAATAATTCATGAAATAAATGCAAAACCGCAGGATAGAGATGCCATTATTGAAGCAAATCTGGCAAATCCATTAATTTGCATTCTTAACGATATAATTAAAACCCACGCAGACCATTCCGATGATATCAAATCTGAAGCGGCTTTTTTGTTCAATCATTATTTCAGCCGTCCGATAAGAGACATAACGCTGATTAAAATCGTGGCGGCAATTTCGCCTCTGCTTGGACTTCTCGGAACGCTTTTGGGTCTTTTGGGTGTTTTCGGCAGGCTTTCAACTTCTGCCTCTATGGCGACAAGCACCGTTCTTGCCGCTGGGATATGGGAAGCGATTTACACTACGGTCATGGGGCTAAGTCTTGCCATTCCCGCATTAATTGTTTATCACGTGCTTTCCATTTATATGCGTTCGTTCAATCTAGAAATAATTGAGTACGGACATCGCTTTTTGGGAAATTCGCATTACTGTTTGAGCAGATACCGTTATAAAAAACGGGATTTATCCTGTAAAAAAATTGCAGAAGCGAAAAATGAAATTTAATTTTGATTTTGACGATATTGGCGACGGAACAATAGACCTTACATCTTTAATAGACGTAATGTTTTTGCTGCTGATTTTTTTCATACTTGCCGCAACATTTACGTCACCAAGCATTGACGTAATGCTGGCTAAAGCAAATAGTGCAGAAACGGTTTCAAACCAGGTCGAGCGCGTAACTTTTAGCATAGATGCCTACGGTGGCATATATCACGATAAACAGCTGATAGATAAAGAAGAAATACCCATAATACTTTCTGGAAAACTGTCCGATACTTCCATAGTGTTTAATGTTGACAAAAATGCTCCGTTCAACGCTTTTATCGGATTAATGGACCAAGTTAAATTACTGGGATACAGCAAATTCTTAATAAATGCCGAGCTTGAGGAAAAATAAAATGCATTTATCACAATATGAAACCATTTCAAATACCGGCGGAGTTTTTACAGTAATCGCATTACTTCTATTTTCAATGGTTGTTTTGCAGGGAGAAAAACCCATAGTATTAAGCGGTACGGGCACCACTGTTTCTATGTCGATAGAATATGCGCAGGAATTAACTTTGAACAGCGAAACCACTAAAGAACAGGAAGACGTTAAAGAAGAAGTTATTTCGCAAAAAGCGTACAAAGATCTAACGGAAAACAGTGCAGTTGACAAGCAAACTCCACAAAAAAACGTACAAGAAAATCCAAATGACGCTGCACAAGAAGGTTTTGATTTATCTAAAAATGACGAATTTCTAAATTATTTTTTGCATCTGATACAATCATCTCTATATTATCCTAAAAATGCCAGAAAAGCCGGAATTTCTGGGATCGTTGAAATAAAAGTTGTCTTTTCCGCTTCCGGAGAAATAAAAAGCGCGTCAATATCCGGAAAAAATCATCATAAGATATTGGGCGAAGCCTCATTAAAAACTGTCGAACGCGTCAAAAGAGATTGGCAGCCCATCTTAAAACCACGAAGGGAACAATCCGTAATCATACCAGTGAGCTTTGAACTAAAATAAAAACAGGAGACGTAAATTATGAAGCACAAGCGCAATACATGGATAGAACCTTTTGAAGGTCGCGAGTTAGACAGGGCTAAATTTATGGAAGATATCTCAAAAAAGCAGGTTGTTCTTTTGGGAGAACGCCATGACATTGCTGAGATTCACCGCTGGCAGCTTCACACGGCAATTTATCTACACGCTTTTCGGCCGAAAATACTTATGGGGTTTGAAATGTTTCCAGTAAGACTTCAAAGCGTTCTTGACAACTGGGTTGCAGGAGAACTCGAAACGGACGAATTTCTTAGACTTTGTGAATGGGAAAAAGTGTGGGGTTTTCCTCCCGAAATATATCTCCCGCTTTTTCATTTCTGCCGACAGAACTGCGTACCTATGATTGCTCTTAACTGTTACAGAGAACTTGTAACCAGAGTCGGAAAAGAAGGTTGGACAGCAATTGCGGAAAACGAGCGCGACGGGCTTACGCCTTCGGCGCCACCTCTTGAAGAGTACAAAAAATATTTATCAAAAATTACTGGCAGAGAAGTGGAAGAACGTTTTATAAGAGCACAGCAGACATGGGACAGGGCATTTGCCTGCAATATAAAAAAAGCTTTAGATAAGTTTGGAGACGATTATCTTATGATAGGGATTATTGGGAAAGGGCATCTTGAATACGGGTATGGCACACCGTACCAGTTAAAGTCGCTTTCAGTAAACGACATTGCGATACTTCTTCCATCGGAAAAAGAAGAGTTCGAATTAAAAGAAATCGAAAATATTGCCGATGGAATTTACAGAATAGACAAAGTCGAAAAACCTGCAGAGAGAAATAAAAAATGAAAGTTGTACGAAGTATTTTCAGGCTTATCAAAATTTGTTTATCTACTACAGAAGGTAAAATCGGAATAATATTTTACGCGGCAGTTTTCGCTTTAAATATCGTAGGAATCAAAGTGTCGCTTGAACTTATAAACTGGAACAAACATTTTTATAACGCTTTGGAAAAATATGATACACAGGCGGCGTTTCATCAGGTAAAACTGTTTGCGTTGCTTGTGGCGATAAGTTCGCTTATTTATCTTGTTTCTCAATATCTTCAAAAACTTCTGCAGATCAGATGGCGGAAAGTTCTCACTGAAAAAGCGCTTAACATGTGGCTTAAAGATAAAAACTATTGGTATTTAAGCTCGTCCGACAAATCTGAACTGGACAATCCCGACCAGCGTATAGCCGAAGACTGCAAAACGTTTATAGAACATCTTACCGGTACTACACAGGAATTGTTAAACAGGTGCATAGGGCTTGTAACATATACGGTAGTTTTATGGAATATCGCTTCTTATGCTCTTTCTTTTACTCTGTTCGGTATGCATATAACGATTCCGCATTATATGGTGTGGGCTGCTCCAATTTATGTCGCAATATCGTCAATAGTAACGCATCTTTTAGGTGTGCCGCTTATAAAAATCAATGTGGAACAAAAACGGCGCGAAGCCGATTTTCGTTTTTCGCTTACGCGTTTTAGAGAATCTAAAGAAGCAGTGGCGCTGCAATCCGGAGAAAAAGTCGAAAGAGAAATAATGGACGAACGGTTTTTGAAAATAATCAAAAACTGGAGAAAGCTGATTAAAAGAGATTTTATTTTAGGCTGTTTTACCAGACCTTATATGGCGACAATTTTACGTATTCCGGTTTTTCTTGCACTTCCTGCATATCTGTTTGGAAAAGTGACTTTAGGTTCAATGATGCAGATGAGTTCCGCATTTCAAAACGTCGCAACAAGCCTTTCGTGGTTTATATTTTCTTATCGCGATTTGGCATCGCTTGCAGCTTCAAGCGTACGTTTTGATTCTTTTCTCAACGCCGCCGAAAGTTTTAAATACGATTACAAACAGCTTTCAAAACGCAGAAACGCTCTCGGAGTTAAAAGTTTAGCTTTATACTCGCCAGAAAACAAATTGCTTTTTTCCATAGATGATGCCAATATTTCCAAAGGAGATACGGTATTAGTAAAAGGTTGTTCTGGAAAAGGAAAATCCACGTTGTTTAAAACTTTTGCTGGTCTTCATCATAATTATACTGGAACAGTGACTGTTCCGGAGAACAAATCAATGTTTCTTCCACAAAAAGCGTACTTTCCGCTTGGAGGTCTAGCGCATGCGGTAAGTTATCCCAACAAACTTTCTGAAGATAAAATTCCCGAAATAAAAGAAATTTTGCAAAAAGTTAATTTTCCATACAAAGATGTGGAAAAAAGGCTTATGCAATACGATATGTCACAGCTTTCCGGAGGAGAACAGCAAAGGCTTGTAGTTGCAAGAATTCTTTTTAACAAGCCCGAATGGATATTTATGGATGAAAGCACAAACGCGCTAGATTATGAATCGGAAAAATTCTTAATCGAATTGATGCAGAACGAACTGCCTGATTCCACGTATGTAATAGTCTCGCATTCGGACGCCGTCAACGAATACGCAAAAAATTATTACCAACTAAATCTTGACGCGGTGCAGTGCTAAAGAGAAGATGGATAATGGCAAGGGAAGTCTAATGATGACGGATTCCGAAATAAATTCCGATAAATAAAGGTAAGTAAAAAATAAATTTGCGTAAAGAGAGGTGGCTTCATGATAAATATTTTTTTGGATAGATGAAAATGTGCAAAAGCACACAATGGACAGCTTTCAACTATATTAAATAATTAAAAGGAGAAGATTATGAAGAAAATTTTTGTTTTATTTATTGCAATTTTTATGAATGTAAATATTTATGCTCAAGACGGCACGCCTAGTGAAAACGGTTTGCAATCACAGGATGAGGTTATTGCCGAACCAGCCAAAACCGACAATGACATAAATTTAAGTTTGACCGGCGTTAATTCGCAGTCCGCACAGACTGATGCGGAAGGCGACGAAATCAAAAAAACAAAAGCGCTTGTCGTTACTGCTACAAGAACCGAACGCAGTCTTAAAGAAATCCCCATGACTGTAACCATAATAACGGCGGAAGACATCAAAAAAACTCCGGTTTCATCAGTAGCGGAACTTATCGCGAGAATTCCTGGCATAACTCTTGAAGACAACGGAGCGGCAGGAGTGTTAAAAGTAAAAATCAGAGGCGAAGCCAGCAAACGCACTTTGGTAATCATAGACGGTATCAGACAAAACGAACATGCACCCACTACCGGAGCGCTGCCCATAATGATTTCTCCATCGGATATTGAAAGGATAGAAGTAATAAAAGGACCTTCTTCCGTGCTTTACGGCTCAGACGCCATCGGAGGAGTCATAAATATCATAACAAAAAAAGGCGCTGACAAGCCTTTAAGCTTTACACAACGCGCAATTTTTGATTCGTCGTCAAAACGCTATGACTTTTTCTTAGGCTTTTCTGGAAGTTATCAGGGCTTTTTCTATAACGGCGGTTTTGATTCTGTAGTATCCGACCTTCGAGATACGCCTGAGGGGAAACTTGTAGGCACGGACTATAAAAGAGAAAACTATACAGGAAAATTAGGATACGCATGGGACAAAGGCGAAATTTCATTTGGCGTGCAGCGCCATGACAATGACATAAAATCACGCAGCGGCATGGGAAATCCTCCTTCTGTAGTTCAGATGGATTTCAAAAGACAGTCCTACGATGTTAATTTCGTGCTAAAGAACATTACCGATAACTTTGCAAAATTGACTTTAAGCGGCGCTCAGCAGGATATAAGAAGATATACGTCAAGCTTTCATAGAAAAACTGAAGGCATAACGATTACTCCTCAGACAGATTGGGTGTTTGGAAATCATTATGTAATCGTCGGAGGACAATATAACGATGACGATTTCGAAAACACGCAGCTTTCGACCAAAGTTAAAACAGACGCAGGACTCTGGGACGCGTCTTTATACTTGCAGGACGAATGGAATATAATCGAACCTTTGGTCGTTACTTTAGGCTTAAGACAGTCTTGGTATCATTCCAGCTCCGGCTCAAAAAGCAAAAATCTTGACAGACTCATCGGAAGTATAGGTGCGGTTTACGCTTTAAATGAAGAGATAAGCCTGCGTTCACAGTTTTCACAAGGTTTCAAAACTCCTTCCATATATGAGACGATGATGGGTTCGACTGCGCTTATTATAAATCCAGATTTAGAGCCAGAAGAATCAAATAATTTTGACATAGGAACGATTATAACTCTTGGAAAATTAAATTTGGACGCTTCAGTTTTTTATACAAAAGCTAAAAATTATATAGCGTGGAAACAAACGGGACCTATGACAATGCAGCCGCAAAACATAAACGAAGCCGAAACTTACGGCTTGGAATTGTACGCGGGATACGATATATGTTCGTTCACTCCTTATGTAAGCGCCGGATATTTAAATCGCACATATTGGAACGCTCCGGGAAGCGCGATATCTAAAACTAACAAGACCGGCTCGTCTCCTTTTCACGGTTCACTCGGAGTGCGCTGGCAATATACCATTGCTGGTTTTGTCTTATTTTCTGATATAAAAACGGTCTGGGCTGCGGAAGCGGAAACCGAATCTACCACGGGCGATATTACAAAAGATGATGGCTGGAATATTTACAATTTACAGTTAGGATTGCAGAAAAATGCTTATTTTGTCACTGTGGACATAAATAATATCGCGGATAAAAAATATATAAAAGCCGATTCGTCGCCAGACTTTTACGAACCCGGACTTCACGTCGTGTTAAGCTGCGGATTTAATTTTTAAACCAGAACAATAAGTTTAAAAACGTACGGTTCGTTTGCGGCATATTTTTCTCGCAAACGAACCGACATTTTATGGATTTTAAACGGAGAAACAAAATGCATGAATATTTAACAGATTTTTGCGAAAATAAAAAAACAATAAGAGCCATAAGTAAAGAGCATAACGTATCTGAACTTGACGTAATAAAAGTTTTAGAGACTGGCAAATATGTGCGACTGCTGGGAAAAGAGTTTGTAAAAAAGCTGATTGAAGAACTTCCTTCACTCGGAGAATTATTGATTCTCATAGAGCACGGCGGTTCAATTTTTGAAATCACGTCAATTTTTCTGCCCGTATGTGAATCTCACGGATACTATAATCTAGGACGTGCGGCTCTTTCAGGACATTTAAATACCGATAAAATAACAAATATTGGCGTAATATCGGAAAATTTGTTCGGCAGGCGTTCGTGCAGCTGGGTATTTCTCGGAGAAAACGGAGAACCTGTTTTTAAAGTATATCTAAAAAGAGACGAAAATAAAGAAATTTTAAAAGACCAATTATCAGTTTTCGAAAAATGGTTTAATTTTTAAACCTTTTGCCGTCGCCCAACCAATATTAACGACAAACAAAAATCCTCAACTGCGGTCCACAACAGAACCGTTATTGAATACAATTAAAAATAATTATATACTTTATAGGCTGCATAATTTTTAGCGGCATATTATGAGATAATTAACTCTTAACAAAGGAAGGATGGCCGAGCGGTTTAAGGCGCTAGTCTTGAAAACTAGTATAGGGGAAACTCTATCGGGGGTTCAAATCCCTCTCCTTCCGTGCTTCATTTTCAATCAGCGTCGGAGATTTTGAGAATTGAAACTTATTTCTCTTAATAGTCTCTTAGACACTGTTTTTTTTACAATATATTCTATGGTAAGCGACAAGTACATTTATAATTTCGTGCTGAAACGCTATGTTGCGGCCTAGCGGCATAAGCAAAACATGTAACGCTTCATGAAATGCCAGAGCTTCCAGCTCTTCAGTCTTTTCCTTTTTATTTTTGATATTTTTCAGCGGAAAAAAGCTAACCGTGCAGGTTCTCTGCTCAATATCACATAAAACTAAAGCGCCGCCATTTTCGGCACACTTTTTATCATCGGCTTTAGCGCAAATTCCTTTGTCCCTCAGTTCCCACCGTGCCAGATTAAAAAAGTTAAAAAAATAAATAAACTTATTCCAAAAGATTTTGTATTGCTGCTTTGGCGTCATTCGGATACCTGCCGTTAAAGTGATAGGCGATCACTCATTTTGCTTGATTTTTCAATCTTTTAAACCCGCCGTTTTAAAGCAATGTACAAATCCTCACACTTCTTTGCATAAATCGGGTCAGTGGCATACTTCAGCTTACCGTCAACAAGCCTTTTAAAATAATTTTGATAGTCCGTTCGAAAGCTAAAAGCCTCTGGATAATTATTTTTGATAAAATCAACATACCACTTCACCGCTTCTTCACTTGTCTCCCAGTCTCTAAAATTCTGCTTAATCGATATTTTCCACTTATCCTTATAAGTCAAAGACCTGTCAACTTTTTCAACAAGCCGACCATATTTCTTTTGGGTCCGCTCTACTGCTGCATTAAGGCTTTCTCCTTCAATTACTTGTTCATATTCTGTCGTTAATACCGTTTTTGATAATCCTGTCCAATTGCTTTTCGTAGGTGTTTTTATTCCCCAAAAGTTATTTAAACCGATAACTCTATCAAACCCGCCGCTCTCATGGTATGCATGCGTCAAAAGAATAAGCCAGTCAAAGCCTGTTGTTTCGGATATCGACTTGGCCGCCTCAAGATATTCCTTCATTCTTTTTTCGTTCATTTGCCCCCCTGTTTATATCATTAATCTTCATTTTTACTACTTTTTGATTGAATTTTGCTTTAAACTTGGTTATAATACTTTTGCAAAACAAATCAAGTATCCCAAGTAAAAGGAAACTAAAATGACCGAACTAGAAGCCTTAAAATCAAAAGCCAAAGAGCTTGGTGTAAAAGTGCCAAAAAAATATATAAAGGCTGCCAAGGCTGTTGATAGAGCTAGGGAAATATTTAAGGAAGCCGGATTCTCTCCATCAAAAGAATACCTAAAAGCAAAATATGGAAAATAAATCTGTTGCTTCTAAACACTATTACCTTTTAGACGCTTCCGCTTTTTGTCGCTTTATTGAGTATATAAGCGCAAATGCTCGTATATCTCATAATATAATTCAAAGAGCTGTATTTGAAAGTTATTTTTATTATATGCCTCAATTTTGTATTGCTGAAGTTTTTAATACTTTTGCAAAATGGCATTATGCAGAGAAACGTATAAATGAAAAAAAATATAAAGAACTTTGTAGCATATTTAAATTTCTTATACATGATAGACTTGTTATATATCCTTACGATTTACATCGTTACCATAATTTAAACTGCGATAAAGTCTTTCCTGTAGAACACACTACGCCGCACAGTATGCCTAAAAAGGGGAAGCTCTCAACTTTTGATATATTAATAATTGCAATGGCTTTAGAACTTCAACTTATACATGGCAACGATAATGTTTCTATTCTTAGCTGTGATAACAGGCTTACAGAAATTTCAAAATTATTAAAAATTAAAACTGAAATTTATTGTTAATTGCCGATTAATTGGTTACTGCCACCATTGCTTCTATCAATATCTATCAATACCGATAGATTTACAAATTTCTTTCAATCGCCATTACCGCTATTACTCCCAGAGCTACGCATAACGCAGTCTTGTATTTTGTGGTTGATTTCTTCCAGCTCGTCAATGTGGCGGAATGCGCTGTCTGCTCCTGCGTAAATAGCATCTGTAAGTTCTGAAATTCGCTGTGTGCTTTCTCTCGCTCTAATGTCTGCTGATTCAGCGATTCTTTGAGCGTCGAGTTCTCGCTGCACAATTCCAAGTTGCTGTTGTGTACGAACTTCAAGTCGTTGCGTATCTCGTTCAATTTGTCCGCCTGCATTTGAAAAAGTGTAGATAGCTCCTCCGCACATAGCGGCGCCGAAAATAATGCCAATGAAAAAAATAAGCAGAAAAGTTTTGAAATCATTCATTCTTTCCCCTTGCAACCGCAATTATCTCTTTTACCATCGTCCATTTTGTTATTAAATACGGTATAATCGCTATAAAAGCAATTATTGCCAACGCTATAAATATTTGATAGTTAGCATGCTCATTGTCAAACCTTTCAACACTATAAAAAGCCAACCCTGACGCTATTAACAACATTATTGCCGTCCATACCCTTCCAAAACTTATTCGCTTGTCATTTGTGTCATCGCATTCAAACATCTCTAAGATTTTCATATTTTCACTCCTCTAAAAAGTCCTATAAAAAAATCAACTGCCGCCAAAATAACCGCTCCACCTACAATTGTGCCTATCCACATAAATGCGCTTACTCTTGATTCAAGCCTCTCTGTTCTTGTCTTTAGCCCCTCTTTGCCATTCCCATAAAGCGTATTATCATGGTCTTCTATTTTTTCTTTGATATACTTTACATCTCCCTTAATCTCAAGCAAACATTCTTTCATTTCTTCATCGGTCATAGCTATTTCCTCTCTTATTCAGCGTTATCTCTGCCGCTGAGCTGCCGTAGTCGTTGTAGCTGTTGTAGTAGCCGTAGTTGCCGCAGCCGTCGTAGTTGTAGTAGTCGTTCTAATCTGCCGGCTGCTAAGGCAATTCCCCTTTTCTAACTTGCCTTCTTGCTAGGCTTCCGCTTGTAGCCGCCGCTAATTCCCCTTTTAGAAAAAGGGGTGGCTGAGAGCAAAGCTCTCTGACGGGGTATTTCGTCTTTGCCGTTGCCGTTATCTTTGTCGTTGCCTCTGCCTCTGTCAAACTTCTAAACCTCCAATATTACACGTCATAAATAACTCTTACTCTTGCACTGTATCCTGTTAAATCCTCATCAGTATGGACTGTGATAATTTTTGTTGACGGATTAAAAGACAAATCTGCAGCAGCAATCGGTTTGACAATAGTTCCATTGTCAATAACGCCTTCAATATTACGCACAACTGCATCAGCCCGCAGCCACAACTCATCACTAGTATAATCTCCAGCTTCTCCCAACGTTATTTCCGCTGCCACTTCATAGCCGATTTTTGAGCGCAGATAAGGTAAATTAACAAGCTCTTCAGGCACAGTCGGCGATAAATAGAAATTAGTACCGTCAAATGCAACACTGAGATAGCCAGGGTTCGTCAATATAATTTGTGTTATTATCCCAAAATCTATATTGTCCAGCTTCATAATCTGTGTATTTTTCTTTTGATTAATCACAGAGGTAGTAAATATTACATAGCTGGAACTATTCCAACTAACTCCAAAGATACAATTAAGCAATTCAATCGAATTAATAATTTCATTAGTAGGCGACATATGTTCTAAATCCAGAGATATTGTAAAAATAGTACTATTCGAAGTATTAGCGCTGTTATATCCTCTCAATTTTAACTGGAGATAATGACCATCGGCATTTGGAGTTCCCACGATAATTTTGTTATATAATAAATCAGGCTCTATTCTTGTACCCTGAAATACACTCCCGATTACATATTGACTTACATCAATAATTGCGCCTGTCAAATTTTCACCTACAGCTAAATCTTTAATATTTGTAATTTCCTCAGACGGCGCTCCAATAGCTTCATAATAGGTCGAGGCAAAAGAATTATATGTCTCCTGCATTGTCAAATAATTCTCTTCAAGATATTTCTTCGAAAGCCCACCACTGCCATTTTCTTTTATCCCTTTTAACGCTTTTATTGCCATATAATCCCCTATGATAATGTTATTACTACGTCTGGATTTACGTCTTCAGAACCTTCGGCTTTGATTAGATAATTTATTACAGGCAGACGAGCAATAAAACTCCCACTTTCAGACGTAAAAACCATATCGCTGCCGTCTTCAAATTTGCATACTTCCCAATACCCACCGCCATCAGACGCTCTGATTGTTATATTGCCAGACGTCAAGTTTGTTATTGTCAATACTTTTTCCTGCTCGCCCTCTACCTGATTTAACACCCCAAAATCCCTCACCAACAATCCTTGTTTGATTTTTAAAATCATTCTTTTGCTCCTTGAAATTTATTTTTTACACGCTCTTACTGTTGTTTTCGAAAATACAATGAATCATAACCTACAATATTGACTGCTTTTCGTTGTCCAGAGTTTAATATTACATCAACATACCCACCACCACACATAAGTTGCAGTGAATCGTATATCGTTCCACTAGAACTGCCATCAGAACGCAAAGAATAAGTATATATAAAACCACCGGACATAAATATGTATGTACAATTTGTAGAATTAGAGTTGTTGTAAGATAACCTTAAATTTAAAAAATAATAAGCATGGTCTTCCGGAAGAGTGGGAAAAAGAGTTGAATCTTCAGTCGTACTTAATGTTACGTTTATGTTCGGAGAAAATGTGCCAAATGGGGTGCCACGGTTCATCCACTTATTACTGCTGTAGTAAAATTCTAATACTAGGTCTGTATCTGAACGAATAGAAAGAGTACGGCTTCCGTTAATAACTATACAAGAGCATTCTCTTTGGTTTCCAGATAACGTAAAAGGCATTCCCGTACCTCCGGAGTTCCACGTCCATCTATACGCTCCGTCGGCAAGCGTTGTTGGGTTAGTGTTTGCAGGCATTGCTCTGTAAGTAAATTTGTTATTTAGTAAGTTATCAATTTCAGCCTTATTATATCCCGATACCCAAATGCCGTTATTCATTATCCATGAGCCAGCATCTGCCTTCTTGGGAGCATAAGCATTGTTAAATTTGTTTCCCAAAAACGCTCCAAGTTTTGCCAATGTCATTTTTTTTGTCGATATTCCATCCTCGACAGGAAAAACTTGTTCATCTGCCGCTGATGGCGCTTCCGGTAATCCTGATATTGTTTCATCTGCCATAATACGCTCCTTTTATACATAAGTAATATTCATAAAATAGACTATTCCCGCCGGCTTTAAGAACTGATTAAATAAATTAATTACTTCGTCTATATAAATTTGATTAATAAAAATTTGAAAAATCAGATTGTCGCCATCTATTGTTATAATATTTTCACCGTCTTTTGCAATCCAATTTGACACGTCGCTTGAATGCTGTTCTATATCTATTTCTAAAACTCCGGGCGATGTCATATTGAAAGTAATCCCTGCGTCAGCACCGAATATAGCTTTAATAATTGTTATTAACATCTCAAAGGTTCCAGTCTTATCAAGGCTCTGCATAATTGTGTCAAAACTTTGAAGAAATATATCTCTTCTTATAGCCTTTGAAATCTCAATATATTGACCGTCGTAAATTATTTCGCCAAGCCCTTGCGAGCTATAAGCATTTTCAAAATAAGTTCTCAGATTCGCAAGTGTGTAGTCATTACAAGCCTTCCATATCTTATAATTGGAAATATCGTCTTTCTCTTTTCTGAATAACTGAAATTCAAACTCATTCATGCTGCGTTACCTGTATATTTGCAGGGTCAAATGTAAAAAGTTCTGTAAAAGCCGACGTGTAAACCGCACTTGTAAAAACATTGTTTGTTTTAGAGTTTGAATATTCAAGCAGAATGTCTGCCGCATATGGGGCATCTCTATTTATTTCGAAATAACGTTCCGGCATAAAATCATTTCCAAGATTATAAAGCGCTGCTAAGTTGAACAATAATTTCTCTTTTACTTCGTCATCGGATATACGCGCATACTTTGAGCCTTTGGCATAAGTAATTGTTATACGCAGCAGCGTAGGTATATTTTCCGAAGGAGTGAAAGCAAAAGTTATAGACTGCCCATTCGTCAGCTGCAAATCTCCGCTTTCAGTCCCGTCGTAAAATAATCCCGCAACAGAATTATCTTTTATGATGTTTAAGATTTCGGATTTCTTAGTTTCATAATTATCGGCTTGCGTATCTACAACGACCGCCACAGCCAAACTGCCAGCCTGTGCCTGCGTATTCTCCCGAACACTGCCAATGTATCCCTTATCGCGCATAGCCTCTATAATGCCGTTATTTGTCGTCTTAGGGTTATTTATACGTGCATTTATATTTTCAAAATAGACTTGTAATCTTGCATAGATTTCAGCGATTGTTGCCTGCTGCTCTATCTGCGTTTGGATAAAAACATAAGCGAATCTGTAAGCGTTCGTGCCTTTAAAAGTTTCAACGTCGTAATTTGTATTAAATTCAGTGTTCCATTGTTTAACGACTATTTGTAATAACTCGTCAAATGTTGCCGGTGTGAAAGAATTATCTGTAAAAGCCATGTCAACCCCCTATCATTTGCGTTTGCTCGTTTGTGTCTAAAAGCTTCATTTCCACTCTATTTCTAAAATCTTCAAATTGCTTTTTTACTTCAATAACACTAATGCCATACTCAGCTAATCTTTGCTGTGCGTAATTCTCGAAAACTTCCATAGCAATTTCAAAGCCGGCATTTAAAAAGTAATTAATATCGATGCCGAAATCCTGCTCATATAACAAATAGTCTGTTTGAATGCGTAAGATGTTCTCGGCTTTATAAACAACCGTATCCGCGAATTGTACTCCATTTGATAATCCCGTAATATCTATCATTGCAGATTCTCTTTCAGCTGGTTAAGCTCTGTTTTCAGTTGCCCTAATTGAGTTACAAGCGCAGGGCTAGGCGCAACAGTGCCGGAGCCTGTCCACTGCCCATTTGCTATTGTGTCAGTCATACTAATCAATGAATCAATAATCTTTCCCATACTGTCAATCGCAATAGCAATATAAATCTTATCCTCTTCGCTAATAAGCAAAATTCCCGCACTTTTAGCCTTTCCTGCGCTTAATATCTGCGCGTTAGGCACTTTACCCGCATCTGCTGAAACTTCGCCATTTTCCGCCGTGGCATTAAGTATTTTCATAATATTCCACCGTGTCTGCCACTATTATTGCGCTGCCAAACAAAAGCCAGCGGCCGCTAAAACTTTTAAGCCGTTTTTTATTTCGCATGAAGCCGCCAGCTTGCGGTAATTTATCAAAGTAAATAAAATCTGAAATCGTCTCATTTATAGTCAAACTAACTGCATTTATATTTTTCAAAGTTTTACTTTCCAAATCGTAAACAAAATTATTCTTTAAAAACAATTCTTCAATGCGGCCACTATAAGTTATCTTCGCTGTCAAGTCGTGATAATTTTGTCCTTCTATACTGTAATTTTTAAGCGTTGCTAAAAAAGGAAATGTAAAAAAATCTTTACACGGAACGACATCAAAACCTTCAGCTTTTAATAATTCAAGTTCTTTCACATAATAAGGATAAAATCTGTAAAATCCGTTCTCAAGTTTCAGGCGCATAACCCACCCACAAATTATTGTCCTCATCTATGTACGCGGATTTGTTATCTTTCTCAAATCCGTTTCGTCCGTTTAAAAATGGCGTCAAAAATATCCCATCGACGATAACACTGTATAATAAACCTTTAATAATTCTGAAAGTTTGAAAACCTTTGCCTTCAAGCTCAATGCTAAATGTGTAATCAGGAACGCTCAAAGCGTCAAAATCGTTTAAGTTAAAAATTCTATACCATTGCCACATTTTTATGCCCTTGAATAGAAATCAGGTTTAATACTGTCACCGTCAAATCTGTCTAGCATTTCCTGTTTTTTCTCTGCGATTTTGTCTTCCTTTGAAAGCGATATATTTATTTTTATCCCATTGTCGGTATTATTTCCTTCGGCTGAAAAGTGTTTTATTTTTGCGCGAAATAAAATTGTATTGCCGTTAAAGTAAGACATTACATATTTATCTATTGCCGCATTCTCAAAAGCTACATCAATAAGAGGTAATAATATATTCATTCCGATGCTGTTTCTGCTCGCGCCGAATACAAGGTTAACATCATTAGTCAATCCCTTCTGCTTTATTTTTATTTCACCTGTTTCATTATCAACTGTTGTATCATTTGCAAATTCAGCTTTTCTATTTTCGGAAATTAAATATATTCCCGTCAAAATCTCATCAATATAAATCGGCATTGGCTTACTTAAAGAAGTTTCTATTATGGAAGTACTTGTAATTCTGCCGTCAGAAAAACTGCCTCTGATTTTTTTGTCTATAACTTTCTGCAAAACCAAAACAGGATATAATCCAGTTAACATTAAAATTTTTCCTTTATAGCAATGATAAGTTCCGTAATTTTAGTATTGAAATTATTTAATAATTCTGTTGAACGATTTTCCTTTACAACATTCTGTAAATTTACAGACATGTTCGCCATTTCTGTATTTATTTTTTTTGTTTCATCGAGTATTGCCTTTGGACTTATAGCCATATCTATTCCAGCCTGTACGGCTTGCTTTCGTTTTTCTTTATCCATTAGCTCAGCAATTCCCTCTGCAATCTGTATTTGATACTCTTGTAATTTATTATTTAGCTTTGAGAGATGATTGTATATAGCAACATTAGCAGCAACTCGTCTATTTTCCAATTCTTTCGCTTCAGCTTGGCTTTCTATGGTTCCTTCATTAAATTTTCTGCCTGTATCCAATTGTTCTTCGTAAGACCTTTGCGTAGCTTTCAAGCTCTGCGCTTCTTGTAGCACAGCTTGCCGTTTAAGCTCCTGAGCTACTTTTGTCTCAGAACGTCCTACTGTTATCTGTTGCGCAGTTTTTTCAATATCCGAAGTAATAAAGCTTTCAAGTTTTCCTACGGCTCTTTGTCCGAATATTTGAGCTTCAAGTTTTCCTCTTTCCGTAGCTTCCATGCCAGCTAAGACTTTTGAAATCTCAACAAAAACCTTAACCATATCAGTTTCATTTTTGTAAGCGCTCAAAATATTCTCTTTGCCGAGTCTTGCTTCGCCTATCATCGTTTGAAGACGCGTCATTATATTTATAAGGTCGCCCTCTTCAACTCCCTTAGCCATTGCCACAGACTGAAAAGCAAAATATTGCGCTTCATCAGTACCAAACTGCGTGGCTCGTGTTTTAATATCGCCTGCTTTTGCAAGAATTGTGTTGATTTTTTCGTCAGCTTCCCGAAGCGGATTAAGGATAGCATTTGAAAGCATGGCAAATGACACTCCGATAGCTCCGCCAGTAAGACCAAAACGAATAGCGCCTTGCAGTCCGCGTCCGAATTTGCGGGCAACATTTGAAAAGCGCTGCGTTAAACGCGTTTCCATTTGCTTTAATTTTGAAGTATCAAGCATTGGCTGAACTTTTAAAATGTAAGAACTCATCTTTGTAAACCTCACCATAAAACGCTAAGTTTATTAAATCTTCAAGCATGAAATGCTTTGTTTTGTACGCTTCTGCCATTAAGTCCACGCTAAAATTATTTAGTTTTTTTTTACGTCTTCGGAAATCGAATAAAGTTTTATTTTTGAAAGCTCTAAACACACAGCAACAATAACGTCTATTAATTGGTCAGGCTTCATTTTTGCCGTATTAATCTTTGTTAAAGGAATGCCATTGACATCACAGCAAAAACAAGTTATAGCGTCAACCTCATCTTGTTCTATCGGCACAAGCGCCGCCGCTTCTCTTAATATTTTCTCTTTATCCTCTTCACAAGCGGCATCAAACTCTTCAAGAAATTTTTCATAATTTTTATTCATATTTGCAGGAAGCATTTTATAACCAAGTAACAGCGTGTGAAAACTGTTAAATGCGCGCAGGCTCTTCAGCCCTTCAAGCGCTAAAACCTTTAGATTTATCATTATGCTGCCTCTTCTTTTAGTTTGTCGTCAACGTCAAAACTTTGCAGCGTAAGCTGAATGTTTAAGTCGTCACGGTTTTCGGATATGGAAAGCTGGCGGACTCTCTTTGAAATCAAAGCATTGTTGATAAAACGCGCGTCGCCGGTTTTTCTGTCTATGACATAACCTGTTATCCTCTCTTCGGTTTCATATAGCCTGTTTAAAAGATTTATTATAGCTGTCGGCACGTTCATAATCGGAATAGTTATAACATCCGCAGTACTGCCGCCTTCAAGAATTGGAATACCTGTTTTATTTTTGGAATTAATCCCGCGCTGAAGAGTTTTTTGCTGGCCGTCTTCTATCGTCATTCCGTCGCAGTGTTCAAAGTCATACGATTGGCCATTGTATTTAAAACCAAAATCGCAATTATTTATTCTGAAAATCATTATTGAGCCTCCCCTTGTATTAAATCAACATCAATACCCCAGAGAGCTTTTGGCGACGGAACTGCAATAACTCCCGCAGCACGCCAATTATCATTTATAAGCTCTATACTTACATTTGCGCTTACGACAAGCCCTGTACTTACATATTTGCGGTTTAAAACCTGCTGCACTTCATCTTCAATCAAAGAGGCTTCGGTAATTGTGTAATCAGGATTATTCAATGCAATATATGATACTGCTGCGCTTTGCGCGTCAAGCGTCAGATTTTCATAAATATATGGCGCAGTTATAGCTTGCTTACCGGCGGCAAAAAAAGCTAACCGCTTTCCATACTGTTCAGAATTTAACACAAAACTTACGCCGTCATTAAAATACGCTTTTGCAGTTTCAACGTCGCTTATTGCGTCGTCATACGGCATTTCAATATATTGCTGGTTTCGCCAAGACGTCGAAGATAAAAACTTACCGAAAGCATAAAACATATTCTTTGCGCCGTTTGACAGTAGCCCGTAAAAACCACAGCGCCTTGAAGCTGTCGCAAAAGCTTTGGCAAGCTGTTCGTCATCAAATGAATAGGCAACAATTCCTTTGAAAGTCCCGACATTAAGACTGCCGATTTCACCCTGATTAAAATCGCGCGAAACTAAAACTGTGAAATACTTGTTTTTACTTGCTTCAATCAATGCTTCTGCGTCGGCAATATCTGCAATAGGCAAAACATAAACAGCATTCATTCCTGCGTTAAATAACTCCAATACATCGGCGTTATCCGTTAACGCTTGCACCTGCGCTTTAGAAGTACATAATACAACCGCTTCCGCTACGCCGTCCTTAGGCTTAACAATAGATAAAGCCTGTTTAATATATGCCGCACTCGCTGCCGGCAGCGGCACAATAGGGTTTACCGTAAAAGCATAATCAAGTAATGTATCAGCCATTTATCAATACTCCTTCGAGGACGATTGTCCTCTTATTTTATTTATGATTTTAATAATCCACTTTGATATTTCAGTGATTTTCTTTGTCACAGGATTATATTTTTCTTTGTAAAAATATAAGAATTCCATCAAGTAAACATTAAATCGCTCTTGGTAATTCATAGTAACAGGTGTTTCTTCTCGCGAAAATACAAATTTATTAGTCAGCGTAATCGGCGCAAGCTGGATTTTTTTTGATAAAAAACCGCTTTTGTTCTTATCAATCAGCCCAATTATTGAGATTTTACCCTCAACCCTTGCGCTCGCTTTACCTTGCTTAATTACGTTTTTAGAGCTTGAAACTTCACAGAATAAAACGTCTTGTTCCTTGCTAAAAATCGGCGTTCCAAACAAAACTTTCGGAACTCCGAAAATGTCTTTCAAATCGCACTCTATTTCTTTATGCCACATTTTATTTTCCCTTGCGTTTAATAATGGCTTTTATGCTCTTAAAGAATGTACCTGTGGCTATCATAAGTCGGTTAAATCCTTTCTTTTCTGCCGTTGCTTCTGAATTGTCGCCGTAATCTCCGCGAAGTATCGGCTTACAAACAACAGCCTGAACCGCATTTCTCAAAGCGTTTTGCTTCTCGGGTTTTACAAGATAATGCGCATATTGATATAAGCATTTTAAAACGTCAAAATTGTTTGCATTGCGCCCGTTATTTCGCCACGGCGATAAAAGCCAATTAAAAATCACATCCAATTTTTTCGCTATTTCGCTTACGCTTTCTTCGCTCTGTCTGCCTTTTTGTAAGGCTTTGCCGCCGTGAAACTGTTTAAATTCCCCATATTTTGGCTCTGACTCCAAGATGTCTTCTATTATGCCGACTTCCCATTCATATTTAGAATATTCCTTTGCAAGTATTTCTGCCCAATTATTCGTTTCAAATTGAAGACCATCGGACTTTGTTTTCATTCCAGCACCACGCCGATACTTATATTGTTAAAAATCATCTTCGGATCGTCTATTTCAATAAAGCCTTTCGAAACAAAATACGCTTTTAATTTTATCGTTGCATCGCCTTCGCCAGAACGGTTTTTTAAAACAAGAAAAAGAGCTTGATATTTATCTTTGACTGTAACGGGGGCTTTGCCATCAAGAAACGCCTGAACTTTCGTCCATTCGTCATCTGTCAAAGTTGCCTCATTAATCCATAGCAATATATTATCAAGCTCTTCTCTCATTTTTAAACTCCTTATATTGTCAATAGCTGTTTTATCAACGCGGCTTTCTTTGCAACTTCAATCATTACGGAATTAAAGAAGTATTGCGTCCATGTCAAATTCTTTCTGGCTTCAGTTCCTCTTTGATAAACCTGTGGCAAAAGCCCGTGATTTAAGAGGACGTTTTCATAATCGATAACCAATATTGCGTCCACGTTTCCTAGCGTCGTATTGATTTCAGCAGGCGGAACAACTACCTCAATCGGCGGCTCACCAGATAATCTGCCCGACATCAAAAGGTCTGCAAATGTCGCCGTTCCTGAACCTATAACATCGCCAAATATCGCAGGCAGCTTTGAACCAAGCAGCACTATTCTTTTAAGCCCGCCTCCCGAACCATCCGCGCTTTCTTTTGCAAGGTTTTTAATAAACGCTTTTCTGTCTGCAAATGTCGTTGGAAACGCTGCCGCCGCGCCTTTATCAACAAAATCTGGGTCTTTTGAATAAAAGAGTCCATTATTTTTCACCGTTGCATTTGAAGTTCCTTCACCTGTAAACGCTTCACTGTCAAGCTGTTTATTGTACTCGTCCAAAATCTCATTATCTACCTTTTGCGCGTTGCTGTTATCCTGAAACGTGCTGACTGCATATTCCGCGCCTTTGAGAATTTTTAAGTATTTCTTTTCTGGCTTCTCACCGACTGCTATATGTTTTATCTCCGTATCCTGTGCCAAAACGTCCGCCGCTTTTTTATCTCCCAAAATGCCTCTTTCTTTAAACGTTATCGCTCCGGGCTTTTCATTGTAAACTTTTCCCGCTTTCAGCAACATGTAAAAAGGCCTGTATTGCGGCGTAAAGGCGTTATTGATTTCTATTATCTCTTGCTCCGTGTATATCTTGTCTGTAGCCATTTCTTTAGCTCCCTTGAGGTTTTGCCTCTCTTTTAATTGGGACGATGTCCCTTTTTAAACTTACCGAATTTCTTAAGCTGCTTTTTTGCCGGCGTTTGCGGCACCGTCACTTCGGGCGGCGTCGAATTCTCTTCGCTTTCTGTTTCCTTAAGTCCCGCCTGCCTGTTTTTAAACTCTTTATTTTTACCCATTAAAACCCTCCGGGAAAATCAATATACACAGCTGTTGCCGCCGTTGTTAGCTTAATACCTGTTTTCAAGTTTATTCCGTCACCCGCAACATCGCGGAATGTAGCGTTAATTGCCGTATTATCCGTCGCAACGTTTGTGAATGTCCCCGTATCGGTAATGTATACCGCGCTACCGGGAACTATCGTCAACGCGCTGTCTAACACAACGCCGACCTTTTCTGCCGTCCTAACCACTCCGACACGTCCGCCAATTTCAGCATACCCGATAACTCCGTATGGCGTTCCCGTTCCGTCATAAACGCCTACTGTGTCTGCGTCTATTAATTTTGCGGCTTTGCCTACCGCAACTATCGCTTCCGCCAAAGTACCGTTAAACTTAAAATTTTCTACTACGTCGCTGTTACCTCTGATTACTGGTTTTGCAAGTGCTATTTCTGCCATTTTGTTTACGCTCCTTTTTTGAATTTGCCGGGAAAGTAATATTCATTTGCCTGCTCGGCTAATTTCTCTTTGTATTTTTTTTGAAAATCGTTTGTTTCTATTCCATTTTCAGCCTTTACTAACTCAGCTTGTTTTTTATCTCTGCGAATATTTTCAACAGAAAGCTCAAAAAGCTCCCAATATTCGTCGGATAGTTCGTTGCGTTTTATTTGCGTCAATGCTAAAAACTCTGTGGCTTTCTTCTTAAAACTTTCTGTCCTCAATGCGTCGATATTTGATTGAACCGAAAAATATTTGTTCAAAATCGCGCTTCTTAACTCGTTAGCTTTTTCTATGCCGGTGTCATAATTACGTCCTTTTGAAAGTTCAATAATATTAATTACTTCATCACCGACAATCTCTTTATTTTCCTTTGCAAAAGTTTCAATTTTGTAATTGAATTCAACAGCTCTTTCAAGCTGATTGTTTATTTCTTTAATCTTCGCTTGTTCCTCCGAATCTTTTTTTGATTTGGCAATTAAGTCTTCAAGCGTCGGGTTAGGATTCGGTGGTACAGACAGCAGTTTTTGTTTTTCTTTAAGTTCTTTCAATTCTTTCTCGGCAGCTTCGGCTTTTGCTTTCGCTTCATCAAATGCTGTTTTTTCTTCTGGCGTCATTTCAAACAAGCACATAGGCGTCATAAATCCAGGTATTCCGTTTACTGCGACGCGCCAATGAAACTTATCTAACGCTTCATGAAAAAACATCACTACTGCAAGCAACATCAACTTCATTCTCTTCATACTCCCTCCTTGATTTTTTGCAAAATTTCTAATATACTTTTGTTGTAGCCGATATCGCTTAACAGCGTGTAGTTAAGATTTCACTTGCAAGCCTAATTATAGGCCACTTAAATGTGTGTCATTGTAAGGTTCAACTTAACAAAATGTCGGCTACTTCTTTTTTATATACATTGTTTTTGATAGAAGCCTTTTCTTTTGAGTTCCAACGACTTCAACATAATAATATTCATTTCCTATGACTTTCATATACTTTATTGATTTTGTTCCGTTGTTTTTTACTTTCATTGATACACTGTTATAATTTTTTGTTATCTCTGATATTAAAGCCAAATCCCTTGCTTTAACCGCAATTTGATTGCGTGCTTTTTCCGTTGCAAAATCGCCGTGATTATTTAATATATGTTTAACATCAATAAGCCTCAATTCATAGTTATAACCGTTTAAATCAAATCCTATATTCTTTTTAAGTCTTGCCGCTTCCGCAGATTCAACGGTTCTAAATTCAACAGTATCTACTATGTTCTTTTTATTAATAGCTTCATTATAAAGCCTTTGAGTATCAGCGATAAATCGCTTATCGGTATTTTTCAAAATCTTTTCCTTATCATAGTTTCCGATAAAATCAATGCCGCATTGACAACCCCACCGCTCGCCCGGCATAAATCCGTTTTTGTCGCCTTCGCCTACCTTAAACACTTTTCCATATAAAAGCTGATGTTGCGGGTCGGGCGTTTGCGCATCAGACGGCAGCCACATATAATATTCGCCGTAATGTTCTTCTTTTAGCTCTTGCACTTCGTCATAAATCAACGTGCTGTAAATACGCTGCTTCAAAAGCGCTTCACCGTTTGTTGCCTCTTCGTAAGCCTCGCTCTTTGTTGCTCCTTGATTTAAAAGCTCTTCGTATTTATTTTTGTATTGATTAACCGAATTATAAATGCTGCTTTTTATTTCTCGGCCGTTTATTGCCTTTGCAGCTGTCAAAGAACGTAATACCGTTTTCTTTACTTCAATATCGTTGGCATATAGAAGGCTCTGCTCTTCAAATCCCTTAGGCAATACTTTTTTTAAATATGCCTTTGGGTCAAAAATAACGCTCATTGAAAAAGTTCTTCCATCAAATCTTTCTTTGTTTTATCGTCAAGCAATGTTGACGTTTCAACAAACGGCATTAAACTTGAAATAGCCGCAAATTTGCGCCATTTATTCGATTTGAAAGATATTTTTAAATTGAACAGCTTATCAACTACAGGCTTAAATATCGGATAAAAGAAAGATGTTAAACAGCGTTCTATTGCTATTTCATCGCTTTCACCCGTCGTAGATATTCCACTGGTCAAAATTCCGTTTACATAAGACATCGGAGAGTTGAGATAAAACGCTATCAACCCGTTTATAAAGCTTATAGCCGTCTCTGTCGCAGACATATCAATTTTTGCCAGCTCAATAGAATCTAATTCGTCAAACATTACAGGTTTGCCTTCAGACATGCCTTCAACAAGTTCCTTGCCTTGTTTCTTTGGATTTTCCTTTTCATTGTTGGCAATTAAAGCGCGGAAATCATGGATTTTTAATTGAATCGCTTTTGATACATTTATATTGCTGTATGTAGCGGACAATATGACATACTGAAATGCGTAAAGCATTTTTAAAATTTCAGTTAAAGTATAATCTTTGAATGTGAAATAAAAACCATTGGAATAAGGTCTATTGTTTTTAAAACCATCTTTAATTTCATTCTGTTCTGACGGCGTCGCAACTCGCAAAACGCCGCTTTTATAAATCAATAGCAAGTCGTCTTGGTTTAACATTGCCTTTGAAAGCAACGAAATTAATCCTTTGTCCGCGTTACTTTCACCGTAAGATTTTACTACCGTGTCCCAAAAGAAAGGCTTTACGTCTTCCGGCAAGCCTCTCGAATTAGAAAAACAATCTGTAAGGATTTTTTTATAAAGGTTTTCAATGCAAAAATCTATGAAAACCTTTTCAGTTATCCGCGCATCAAAAGGAAAGGGGTTGTCAAATACGGATTTATCGCTTGCACTTTCCATACCCAATACCTTATTAAAAAGACTTTTTAATTCCATTTTTGATTACTCCATTTTAATTAAGCCTAAATGTAACATCGCGCTTGCTATATTATCGGGCGCGTCATCATGTTTCATGATATATTCATACTCTTTTACCTGCTTATTAAAACGCTTATTCGCTTCAATCAGACTTGCACTTCCATTGGAAACTTTTGTTGAAAGCTTTATATTTTTCTTAAATGTCGCCGCGTTTTGTATCTTCGCTTTTTTATTTACCGTCGTATTAACTCCGACAAAATCTAAATTTTCTTTCCTCAAAATTATTATAGGCTGCCTTCCAAATTTGTTTATTTCAAAACCGCCTTTTTTTGCTGCAAACATTTGCCATATTGCTTTTATTGCATCTTCACATTCATACCAAGCCCTGCGAAAACTAAAGCCTACGCATATCAAGTTTTCAAAATTTGCAGAGTAACATGCAATTGTCGTATCATCTTCACCTGTATCCGCTCCGTCTATCCACATGAAAGACCCTTCGCTCGGATAAAAATCTACCGTTTCTATACCTGCAAATGGGCAAGTCTCGCTCTCGTCAACTTTTAAAAAGTAATTCTTCTGTATAAATGTCTCTGAAATGCCCGCCGCTCTTTTCGCTTCAAGATTTATCGCTTTATCAAGCTCTGGTATCGAACCGTAAGGCAGCATCATTACTTTTACAAGCGGCGCAATTTTTGAATATAAATCTTTTGCGTGTACAGGCTGACCTAAAATTATTATGTTTTCCGACATTCCTGACATTGCGTCATAATAGTTTTCAATGTACTCTCTTTCTTTTTGCGAATATTGGTCTTTTATATCTACAATATCATCACAGATTACAAAGTCAACATGATTCATTTTCGGCGACATTCTCACCGACCATGCTTTTGCGTTTTCCTGCTTTCCAATAACCCCTTTTATTTTTATCCGGCGCGTGCTGTCAATTGCAAGCTCTGTGCCGTTTGCTTTTAAGACGTTTCCTATTTCGGAAACTATAGACGCCGCTTTATCTCTGGTTTTGCTTATTATTAGAAATGTCCGTTTTGTATTTTTGTAAATTTCATATGCCGCGCCGCAAATCGTGATATAATCGGTTTTACCGTATTTCCTTGACGCAAGAACAAGTTTCGTTGCGCCGCTAAAAGCAAAGTCAACAAATTCTTTCTGCTGAGGAAACGGCTTGAAATATCCTGCGTTATAGCAAAACGTGTCAAAGTCAACCTTTGCACCTTGCGTTGTGGTTACACTGTCCTTCTCGACATCGTCTATTAGCTCTTTAACAGCATAAAAAGCGTTAACATCACCTTTCATAGCTCTTAATGTTATACCTGCTACAACCATTGTTTTTACTGACGGACTATCTAATATGGCAGGTATTGCTTGTGCAAATTTGATGGTCACATCATCGCTAGGCTTCATAGCCATTATCACATTCACAATTTCTTTCAAAGAACGTTTTTCACGTCTAACTTCGCCGCTGGTAATCCCGCCTTTTTTTGCAATCTCTTTACGTTTTGCCGGCGGTCTATCTTTTAAATTTTTGAGGTTTTTAAGTCTTTTTTTTTACCGATATCACTCATAACTTAACCGCCTTCATGCCGGTATATTTCTCATAACGATGTACAGTTACATCACAATATTTAGGGTCAAGCTCCATAACACGACAATGGCGGCCGAGTTGCTCACATGAAATAAGCGTAGAACCGCTGCCGCCAAAGCCATCCAGAACTATATCTTTGCTTCTTGAATTGCGCTTTAATGC